>JBCBKN010000113.1:0-11821 GCA_038521775.1 Pseudomonadota bacterium
ATCGCGCACCGCGTCGGGATCGGGGGCGTCGAGACAGTGCACAAGCAAACAGCGGCCGCCATCCGAGAGGTCGGCCGACAGGGTGCCGGGCGTCATGGTGATGGTGCCGGCCAGTGCGGTGATCGCCTCGGGCGTGTGCAGATCGAGCGGGATGGCGACCCAGGTCGCGTGCATCTGGTCATTGCGCTTGAAGAGGATCGTGCGGGCGACGATCACATTGGCCACAACGATGTCATAGAGCACCACCAGGGCGTATTCCACGATCATCCGCGGGTTGCGCAGCTTTGGACGGTTGGGCCAGTAGGCCGCGGTCAGCACCGGGATCACCAGCCCAAGGATCAGCCCGAAGACCACCGCATTGATGGTCACGACATTGGACATCAGGACCCAGACCAGCGCGATCAGCAGGGTGAGGGTCGGATGGGGCAGAACCCGGCGCAACATGTCTCCTAGTCCTCCTGCGGGGGCTGAGCGGGCTGCGGGCCGAGCACGGCCTCGATATAGCCCTGCGGCGCGTAGAGCTGCTCGGCCGTTGCCGCGGTGAAGGCCGAAAACGGCCCCGCCAGCACGGTGATCAGCACAAGCGGCGCCAGGATGGCGAAAATCGCCGAGACCGAGAGCGCGGTTCCGGGCAGCGCCCTGTCAGGTATCGCACCGGGTGTCGCAGCGCCGGGCATCGCACCGGGTGTCGCAGTGGCAGGTACAGCAGTGCCGGGTATCGCAGTGCCGGGCGGGGCCACAGCCCGCCCGTCGGGGCCCGGCTCTGCCCCATCGGCAGCCGCGGTTTTCCAAAACACCGTGCTGCCGGCCCGGGCCAGGCCCAGGATCATCACCAGCGACCCGCCCAGTACCACGGCCCAGACCAGCGTGGCCTGTGCATGGTCGCGCGCCGCATCGAGCACCAAAAGCTTGCCCAGATAGCCCGAGAGCGGCGGCATCCCGGCAATTGCAATCGCGGCGGCGAAAAAGAGCGCGGCGATCAGCCCTTGCTGGGCGAAGGCCGGGGCAGGGACCACATGGCCCGCCGCCGTGCCGCGCCGCTCGACCGTGGCATCGACGACGAGAAACAGCGCGGCCGTGGCAAATGTCGAATGCACGGTGTAGTAGAGTGCGGCGCCCGTCGCCTCGGGGGTAAAGAGCGCAATCGCGATCAGAAGGGTGCCCATCGACCCGATCGCCGCAAAGGCGGTGAGCCGGCCGATCTCGCGCGCGCCCAGCATGCCGATGGCACCGATGGCCAGGGTCAGCAGCGCCGCTGGCATCAGCACCTGGTCAATGAGCCCCGCGGTGACCGCAAGGTCGGGCGCAAAGACCAGCGTGTAAATCCGCAGGATCGAATAGGCGCCGATCTTGGTCATCACCGCAAAGAGGGCCGCGACCGGGGCCGGGGCATTGGCATAGCTCGCCGGGAGCCAGAAATGCAGCGGCAGCACCGCGGCCTTGACGCAAAAGACCAGCAGCAGCAGCACCGCCCCCACCCGGATCAGCGCGGCATCCGCCTCGGGCAGTTCGGCGACCTTGACCGCCAGATCGGCCATGTTGAGCGTGCCGGTCACAGCATAGATCGTGCCCAGGGCAAACAGAAACAGGGTCGAGCCCAAAAGGTTGTAGACGACATATTGAATGCCCGCGCGAAGCCGGGTCGCGCCGCCGCCATGGATCATCAGCCCGTAGGAGGCGATGAGCAGCACCTCGAAGAACACAAAGAGGTTGAAGGCGTCGCCGGTCAGGAAGGCGCCGTTGATCCCCATGATCTGGAAGAGAAAGAGCGGGTGGAAATGGCGCCCGCGCCGGTCCCAGCCCGAGCCGATGGCATAAAGCAGCACGCCAAGCGACAGGAACGCCGTCAGCGCGACCATCATCGCCGACAGCCGGTCGAGCACCAGAACGATGCCGAAGGGGGCGGGCCAGTTGCCCAGCTCATAGACCTCGATCTGCCCGCTCGCCGAGGTCCAAAGCAGCGCCACGGAAATCACCGCCAGCGCCACGCTGCTGGTCACGGTGAAAATGCGCTGCAGATCCAGGTGATGCCGCACGATCATGATCAGGACCGGCGCGACAAGCGCGGGCAGGATGATCGGAGCGATGACCCAGTGGTTCATCCCTCGGCCTCCTCATCGCGCGCCGACATGTCCACCCGGTCGGTCTTGGAGGAGAGAAAGCCCGAGAGTGCGATCATCACCACCACCGCGGTCATTCCAAAGGAGATGACGATCGCCGTCAGCACCAGCGCCTGGGGCAGCGGATCGGTATAGCCGGGCGCATCATCGGTCAGCACCGGGGCGCGGTCGATGGCCAGACGACCGGTGGTGAAGAGAAAGACGTTCACCGCATAGGACAGGAGCGAGACGCCCAGGATCACCGGGAAGGTGCGCTTGCGCAGCACCAGATAGATGCCGGCCGCGGTCAGGGCGCCAATGGCGCTGGCAACGAGGAGCTCCATCTCAGCGCGCCTCCTCGGCGGCCCGCGCCCGATCCCGCGCAGGGTTGATGTCCATGGCATCGTCGCTTTCGGGAATGTCGGGCCGCCATGCATAGCGTGCGATGCTGGCCAGGGCGAGCATCACCGCGCCCACCACCGTCAGGAACACGCCCAGATCAAAGAGGATGGCGGTCGCGAGCTCGAACTTGTGCAGCCCGGGCAGTGTGACATAGGTGAAATCCGAGGTCAGGAAGGGCCGGTCGGCCAGCCAGGCGCCCACCCCGGTCACCCCCGCGATCAGCACGCCGGTGCCGATGATCGCATGATAGGGGTAGCGCTGGCGATCCGACGCCCAGGTAAAGCCCGAGGCCATATACTGCATGATCAGCGCGATGGCCGCGACCAGACCGGCAATGAACCCGCCGCCCGGCTCGTTATGCCCGCGCACGAAGATATAGGTCGCCACGGCCAGGGCCAGCGGCATCATCACCCGGGTTGCGACGACCATCATCATCGGGTGGCGGTCGCCGGATTGGGGCTGGTCGGGCACCCAGTTGAGCAGCCGGGCGCGCACGGGCGAGTTCAGGATCGCCTCGGTCACCGCAAAGATCACCAGCGCCGCGATGCCGAGCACGATGATCTCGCCATAGGTGTCAAAGCCGCGGAAATCGACCAGGATGACATTGACCACATTGGTGCCGCCGCCGCCCGTGTAGGAGTTTTCCAGATGGAAGGCGGAAATGGTCGGAAAGGCGAAATCCCGGGTCATCAGCGCATAGGCAAGCCCGCCCACGCCCAGCCCGCCGGCCACCGCGATCGCGCCGTCCCGGATGCGCCGGGCGCCAGAGCTCTCAACCAGGGTCTGCTTGGGAAGGAAGTTCAGCGCGAGCAGCAGCAGGATGACGGTCACGATCTCGACCGAGATCTGGGTGAGCGCCAGATCGGGGGCCGAGAAATAGACAAAACCGATCGAGACGACCAGCCCGACCACGCTGATCAGGATCAGGGCCGCCAGGCGGAAGCGGTGGTAAAAGACCAGCGCTCCTGTCGCGCCGATCAGAAACCCCCAGCCCAAGAGCGGCACGAAGGCGATCTCCAGCATGGCCCGCCCGCCCGGGTCGAACCCGCCGGTGAAGAACGCAGCGGCCGCATAGCCCACGACCGCAACGGTGAAGATCGCGGCATAGCGGGTCATCGCGCCATCATGCAGCAGGTCGGTGATCCAGCGCGCAGCACCCGCCAGCGCCTCGATCACCGCATCGAAAAGCCGTTTGGCGTAAGGGATCGGCGAGGCATGCCAGACCCGCTCCAAAGGCCGGTGCAGCGTGACCAGGAGCGCCCCGCCCGCAATCGCGCCGATCGACATAAAGAGTGCGGGGACCAGACCGTGCCAGAGCTTGATGGTGTAGTCTGGCGCAAGCCCGCCGGTAACAGCACCGGCCGCCACATTGACCATCCAGCCGGCCATCAGATTGGGCATCACGCCGATCAGGATCACCAGGCTGGCCAGAAAGGCCGGGCCGATCCACATGCCGATGCCCGGATCATGCGGCTTGGCCGGATAATCGCTGCGCTCGGGGCCCAGAAACACATGGACGATGTAGCGGAAGGAATAGGCGACCGAGAAGAGCGCGCCCAGCGTGGCCAGCGCCGGCAGGATCCAGGGATTGCCGGCCCAGACGGTGTGGGTTGCCTCCTCCAGCATCATCTCCTTGGACAGGAACCCATTGAGGAACGGGATGCCCGCCATCGACAGCGCGGTGATCAGGGCAATCGCAAAGGTGATCGGCATCAGCCGCCGCAACCCGCCCAGCCGCTTGATGTCGCGTGTATGGGCCTCATGGTCGATGATGCCCGCGGTCATGAAGAGCGCGGCCTTGAAGGTTGCGTGATTGATGATGTGAAAGACCGCCACCAGGGCCGCCATCGGCGTGCCAAAGCCCAAAAGCATGGTGATCAGGCCCAGATGGCTGACGGTCGAAAAGGCCAGCAGCCCTTTGAGGTCATCCTTGAAAAGCGCGACCAGCGCCGCGACGACCATCGTCACCAGCCCGGTGGTGGCCACGATATAGAACCATTCCGGCGTGCCGGCGAGCACCGGCCAGAGCCGCGCCATCAGGAAAAGCCCCGCCTTCACCATGGTCGCCGAATGCAGATAGGCCGAGACCGGGGTCGGTGCGGCCATCGCATGGGGCAGCCAGAAATGCAGCGGGAACTGCGCCGATTTCGAAAAACAGCCCAGCAGGATGAGGATCAGCGCCGGCAGATAGAGCGGCGAGGCCTGGATTTCCTCGGTCTTTGTGAGGATCTCGGTGAGCTCATAGCTGCCGGCAATGTCGCCCAAAATCAGCATGCCCCCGATCAGCGCGAGCCCGCCGCCCCCCGTGACCGCCAGTGCCATCCGCGCGCCCTGCCGACCCTCGGGCAGATGCTTCCAATAGCCGATGAGCAGGAAGGAGGAAAGCGAGGTCAGCTCCCAAAAGACCAGCAACAGCAGGATGTTGTCGGACAGAACGATGCCCACCATCGCGCCTTGGAAGAGGAGCAGATAGGTATAGAAGACCCCCATCGGGTCCTCCCGGCTCAGATAGTAGCGGGCATAGAGAATGATCAGCAGCCCGATGCCCAGGATCAGCGTCGCAAAAAGCAGCCCCAGCCCGTCGAGAAAGAAGGTCGCGTTCAGCCCCAGCGCCGGCATCCAGTCGAGCCGCGCGGTGACCACCCCGCCCGAAAGCACGGTGGGCAGATGCACAAGCAGCCCGACCAGCGCCAGAAGCGTGACCGATCCGGTGACGATCGCGCACATGTCGCGCCCCGCCCGCACCATCAGACCGGGCAGAAGCGCGCCCAGAAAGGGAAGTGCAGCGATCAGGATCAGGGACATTGCGGGTTCCGGCGATTGGGTGGTGTCCTGCCCAACGGACCGGACGCAAGTTTCGGGTCCTATGTGCAAGTGATAGGCAGAGTGTCCAGATTTTTCGAGAGCATCCGCCCGGATTTAGGCCGGTGCCGCGGCGAAATCCCGCATTTTGCGGCAGTGCGGCAACGCGCGCGCCTTCAAAGGCCCGGGCAACATTGACGCACGCATGTGTGGCCGGTACACCCCAGCTTAAGCCAGCGGTCCTACGCACGGCATGCGGACCGGGACGTGCTCGACCCCGAGCATGGTCCTGGCCGCCTGGTACGGGCAGTCAGCGGGAGAACGCGCATGGATGAGCTGTTGCGGGAATACCTGCCGATCATCATCTTCCTCGGCATCGCGATCGGGCTGGGCCTGGTCTTTGCCATCATCCCCGCCATCGTCGCCGTCAGCCGCCCCGATCCCGAAAAGACCTCGGCCTATGAATGCGGGTTCAACGCCTTTGACGATGCGCGGATGAAATTCGACGTGCGGTTCTATCTCGTCTCGATCCTGTTCATCATCTTCGATCTTGAGGTGGCCTTCCTGTTTCCCTGGGCGGTTGCCTTCAAGGATGTCGGGCTGTTCGGCTTCTGGTCGATGATGGTGTTTCTGGCGGTCCTGACGATCGGCTTTGCCTATGAATGGAAGAAGGGGGCGCTGGAATGGGAGTGATCGCGCAGACCGGTGCCGGCCCAGACCCTGAGGTTACCACCAAGGCTCTGTCCAACGAGCTGGCCGATAAGGGCTTTCTGCTCACTTCGACCGATGACATCATCAATTGGGCGCGCACCGGCTCGCTTTTTTGGATGACCTTCGGCTTGGCCTGCTGTGCGGTTGAGATGATGCACACCTCGATGCCGCGCTATGATGCCGAGCGGTTCGGGTTCGTGCCGCGCGCCAGCCCGCGCCAATCCGACCTGATGATTGTGGCCGGCACGCTGACCAACAAGATGGCGCCGGCGCTGCGCAAGGTCTACGATCAGATGCCCGAGCCGCGCTATGTGATCTCGATGGGCTCCTGCGCCAATGGCGGCGGGTATTATCACTATTCCTACTCGGTGGTGCGCGGCTGCGACCGGATCGTGCCGGTCGACATCTATGTGCCCGGCTGCCCGCCCACGGCCGAGGCGCTGCTTTACGGCATCCTGCAGCTGCAGCGAAAGATCCGCCGCACAGGGACCATCGTTCGATGAGCGAGGCCGCTTCATCCGAGGCCAGCCGGCGCGCCGACCGGGCCGTTGAGGCGCTGCGCGAGCTCGGCGCACTTGCCTCGCTGCGCAAGCCCGATGCGGTGGAGGGGATGCAGATCGCCCATGGCGAGCTCACGCTTGATGTTGCGCGCTCCGAGCTTCCCGATCTGATCACGTTCCTGCGCGACGATCAGGCCTGCGGCTTCACCACGCTGGTCGATATCTGCGGCGTCGATCATCCGGACCGTGAGCGGCGCTTCGACGTCGTTTATCACCTGCTCTCGATGCGCCAGAACATCCGCCTGCGCTTGAAGGTTGCGGTGCGGGAGACCGAAATCGTGCCTTCGATCAACGCGCTCCACCCCTCGGCCAACTGGTTCGAGCGGGAGGTCTTTGACATGTATGGCGTGATGTTCTCGGGCCATCCGGATCTGCGCCGGCTGCTCACCGATTACGGCTTCCGCGGCCATCCGCTGCGCAAGGATTTCCCGACCACCGGCTATGTCGAGGTCCGCTATGATGAGACCGAAAAGCGTGTGGTCTACGAGCCGGTGAAACTCACCCAGGACTACCGGCTCTTTGACTTCATGTCGCCATGGGAGGGGGCCGATTACATCCTTCCCGGCGACGACAAGGCCAAGGACTGATGCAGGAGCGCGAGGAGGAGGCGCTGCGCGCGGCCGTTCTCGACTATGTCGACGGGCTTTACCGCTCCGATGTCGCGCTTCTGGCGCGGGTCTTTCTGCCCCAGGCCCGCCTTCACGCCATTGCGGCGGGCACCGTGGTCGATCTGCCGCTTCTGGCCTGGCTCGACCGGGTCGCGGCGCGCCCGGATTTCAAGGCGCAGGGGGTCGAGGCGCCCTATGAGATCCACACGCTCGATGTGGCCAGCCCCAGCACGGCCTTTGCCCGGCTCACCAGCACCGTGCCGCCGGCGCGCTTCCTCGACTATCTGACCTTTCTCAAGGTCGATGGGCGCTGGCGCGTGATCGACAAGACCTATCACAGGTACGACTGAGCCCATGCTGCCGCCGGGTGTCACCCTTCTGTTCGGCATCGGCGCGCAAAAGGCCGGCACCACCTGGCTCTACGACTATCTCTCGGGGCATCCGGAATGCCATTTGCCCAGCGAAAAGGAAGTCCATTATTTCGACGTGATGCGGCTGGCCGGTGAGACCCAGCATCTGGGCCGCCGCCTTGCCCGCATCCGCCAGCTTGCCGCGAACTTGCCCGAAACCTCGGGTCCCGCGCTTGGCCATGCCACGCGCAGGCTGCGCCGCACGCTCGACCTGATCGACATCTATGCCGGCGATGGCCGCAGCCATGACCGCTATATCGATCATCTGCTCGACGGCTCGATGGATGAGCGGATCATCGGCGACATCACCCCGTCCTATGCGATGCTCGACCGTGAGACCTTTGCCGAGATGGCCGGTCTCGCGCCCGATGTGCGGTTCGTCTTTGTGCTGCGCGATCCGGTCGACCGGGCCTGGTCGGCAATCCGCCAGCAGGTCGAGCTGGAGGGGCATGACGATGCAGGCTTCCGCAGCCGCTGTCTTGAGATTGTCGATGCCCAGTTGCGCGCGCCGCGTGGCCTTGTCCCGCCGCGCTCGGATTATGCCCGCACGATCCACGAGCTTGAGGCGGCCGTGGCGGCCGACAGAATTCACTACATGTTCTATGAGGACATGTTTCGGCCCGACCCCGTCGCGGCGCTGGCCCGGTTTCTGGGCCTCACGCCGCATCAGGCCGATTTTGAGCGGCGCAGCCGGGCCGCGCCGATCTTTGCGCTCGATGCGCGGCGGCTGACCGCCTTGCGCGCAAAGCTTGCAGCGCAATACGATTTCGCGGAAGAGAAGTTCGGGTCGGCCTTGCCGGATGCGTGGCATCGGCATGCCGGAATCCCAGCCCATATGGGCGAGGAGATGCGCTGATGCGCTGGGAGACAGATGCGCTGATGCGCTGGGAGACAGATGCGCTGACGCGCTGGAAGACAGATGCGCTGACGCGCTGGGAGACAGATGCGCTGACGCGCTGGGAGAGTTGAGATGGATGGCAGCACCGATGTCCTGACGGGCGAGCAGCGGATCCGCAACTTCAACATCAATTTCGGGCCGCAACACCCTGCTGCGCATGGCGTTTTGCGCTTGGTTCTGGAGCTTGACGGCGAGGTCGTCGACCGGGTCGATCCGCATATCGGTCTTCTCCATCGCGGCACCGAAAAGCTGATGGAGAGCCGGACCTATCTGCAGAACCTGCCCTATTTCGACCGGCTCGATTATGTCGCGCCGATGAATCAGGAGCATGCCTGGTGCCTGGCGATCGAACGGCTGACGGGGACCGAGATCACCCGCCGCGCCTCGCTCATCCGGGTGCTTTATTGCGAGATCGGGCGGATCCTGAACCACCTTCTCAACGTCACGACCCAGGCCATGGATGTCGGCGCGCTGACCCCGCCGCTCTGGGGGTTTGAGGAACGCGAAAAGCTCATGATCTTCTATGAGCGTGCGTGCGGCGCCCGTCTGCATGCCGCCTATTTCCGCCCCGGTGGCGTGCATCAGGATCTGCCGCCCGAGCTTTTGGCCGACATCATGGCCTGGACCGAGACCTTTCCGGATGTGCTCGACGATCTCAACGGGCTGCTCCTGGAAAACCGCATCTTCAAGCAGCGCAATGTCGATATCGGCATCGTCTCGCGGCAGGAGGCGCAGGAGTGGGGCTTTTCCGGCGTCATGGTCCGCGGCTCGGGCATGGCCTGGGATCTGCGCCGCGCCCAGCCCTATGAATGCTATGACGAGTTCGACTTCAAAATCCCCGTCGGCAAGAACGGCGATTGCTATGACCGCTATATCATTCGCATGCTGGAGATGGTTGAGAGTCTGAGCATCATCCGCCAGGCGATTGAAAAACTTGAAGGCACGAAAGGCGAGGATGTGATGACCCGCGGCAAGATCACGCCGCCGCCGCGGGGCGAGATGAAAACCTCGATGGAGGCGCTCATCCACCATTTCAAGCTCTATACCGAGGGCTTTCATGTCCCCGCGGGCGAGGTCTATGCCGCCGTGGAGGCCCCCAAGGGGGAGTTCGGCGTCTATCTGGTGGCCGACGGCACCAACCGACCCTACCGCGCCAAGCTGCGCGCGCCCGGGTTTTCGCATCTGGCCGCGATGGACCATCTTTGCCGCGGGCATCTCCTGGCGGATGTCTCGGCCGTTCTCGGCTCGCTCGACATCGTGTTTGGCGAGGTGGATCGCTGATGCGCGCAATCTGTGTGAGCTTGGTCGCGCTGGCGGTGTCGTTCCCCGCCCTGGCCCATAACGAGTTCGAAGAAGATCGGCTTCAGCTCCTCGTCAAGCTGATCTGCGAGAATGGCGGCACGATGGACAGTGCCACCGCCGCGCGGGTGCTTCCGGAGCATGATTTCACGCGGCGCGAGGTGGTGGAGATCGAGTTCGAGCTTGAGGATCGCGAGATGGTCGAGGGGCCGACCGGCGAGGGCTATCTGACGCTGACCAAGGCCGCCTGTACCAAATAGGCATAAGAAGGGGATCGAGCATGACGCTTTACCCACCTGCGCCAAGCAACTGGACCCGTCCTGCGACCGCTTTCGACAGGCTCAAGGCGGTTGCGTCGGGCATTGCGCCGGTTCTGGCTGCCACCGCTCTCCTCGCGCCCCACACCGCTTTGGCCCAGGACGTTGACCCCGAGCGCCGCGCGCAGTTCGTCGAAATCATGTCGCATCACGAGTGCCGCTTTCACAATTTTAACCCATCTGAGGCGCTGATTGCCGAGTTGTTTGCGGCCGATTTCGACCGTGCTGAGATCCGCGCCATGGCGCAGGATCTGATTGAAACCGAGGACGGCGTCGTTGAGGGGCCCGAGCTCATCGCCAAGACGGGCGCTTGCGCCGAATGACCCACCGCATCTGTGTCCAAACCCCATATGAGGGCTCCGAATGCTCCGTCGACTGATCCTCGAGCAACCCGAGGCCTTTGCCTTTACCGATGCCAACCGGGCCTGGGCCGAGGCCCAGATCCAGAAATATCCCGAGGGACGCCAGGCCTCGGCGATCATTCCGCTGCTCTGGCGCGCGCAGGAGCAGGAGGGCTGGCTGAGCAAGCCGGCCATCGAGCATGTCGCGGGGATGCTCGACATGGCCTATATCCGTGCGCTGGAGGTGGCGACCTTCTATTTCATGTTCCAGCTGCGCCCGGTGGGGTCGGTCGCGCATGTGCAGGTTTGCGGCACGACGCCCTGCATGCTCTGCGGGGCCGAGGATCTGGTGGCGGTTTGCCGTGAGAAAATCGCCCAGGATCCGCATGCGCTGTCCTCGGACGGGACGCTCTCCTGGGAGGAGGTGGAGTGCCTGGGCGCCTGCGCCAACGCGCCCATGGTGCAGATCGGCAAGGATTTCTACGAGGATCTCGATCGCGACAGCTTTGCGGCGATTCTGGACGCCTTTGCCCGGGGCGAGGTGCCCGAGCCCGGCTCGCGCAAGGGGCGGTTTGCCTCCGAACCCGAGGGCGGGCTGACATCGCTTGAGGCGCTTGAGCAGACCCATGCCGCCAATGCATCCGTCGCGCTGGCCCGGGCAAAGGGCGACACGGTGGCGCGAATCCTGGCCGAGTCGCCGGGGGTCGTTCCGGATGCCGGACCTGCACCCCGGAGGGTCGAGCCCCCATTGGCGCCGCCCGCCGAGCCGGAACCCGAACCGGAACCTCAACAGAAAGCTGAACCTGCGCCGATTGTTGCTGAGCAAACGCCTCCGCCTGCGGCCGAGCCTGCGCCAAAGGCCAAACCCGAAGCACCGGCCGCGGCCACGCCTGCCGCTGCCAAGCCTGCCTCGCCGGAGCCCGAAGCAGTGCCGGCCGGCGCGGCGCAACAGCCAGAGGCGCTCGCCGCCGCGCGCGATGGCACGCCCGACGATCTCAAGCAGATCAAGGGCATCGGGCCGAAACTCGAACAGCTTTGCTTCAGCATGGGCTTTTATCATTTCGACCAGATCGCGGGGTGGAGCGCGGCCGAGATCGCCTGGGTCGATGCGAACCTCAAGGGCTTTAAGGGCCGGGTGACGCGCGACGATTGGGTTGCACAGGCCAAGCTGCTGGCCGAGGGCGGCGAGACATCGTTTTCCAAACGCGTCAAGAAGGGCGGTGTCTACTGAAACTGACACTTTCCGGAGGGCTCGGTCGGCATACTTGACAGTTTCCCGTTCACAGACGGGCTAGGTTGTGCGACTGTCGCGTATCAAGATCCGAGCAGGCGACTGAACTGCGCTGCACCCAGGGATCAGCACACGGGTATTGC
>JBCBKN010000114.1:0-11717 GCA_038521775.1 Pseudomonadota bacterium
AGCCCGGGCCTGTGGGCGCGCCGGGCGCTGAGCCTGCCGCCCCTGGTCGGGCTGGGGCTGATCTCCTATGCGCTTTATCTGTGGCACTGGCCGGTTCTCGTCTTTGCCGGCTATGCCGCGATGCGCCCGCTGGGCCCCGGCGAAACCGCCGCCCTGCTGGGGTTGTCGCTCGCACTCGCCTATGGCTCCTGGCGCTGGGTCGAGCGGCCGTTTCGAAACCATGCGCGCGTCGGGCGCCGTGGGGTTTTTGTTGGGGCGGCGTCGGGGGCGCTGGTGCTGCTGGTCCTGGCCGGGATCCTCGATCTCAGCCGGGGCCTGCCACAGCGGTTTCCACCCCAGATCGTGGCCATGGTCGATGCCAAGGCGGCCATGCGCGCGGCCTATGCCGAATGCACCGCGTTGAACCGGGCGCTGGGCCGCGCGCCGGCGGAGGCCGACCCGGCCGCGTTTGCCTGCCGCATCGGCGATCCCGATGCAGCGCCCGATTTCCTGCTTTGGGGCGATTCCCATGCCGGGGTGCTGGTGCATGCGGTCGAGGGGGCGGCCCTGAAGGCCGGGCGCGCCGGATGGCTTTTGCACCATGGCGGCTGTCCGCCGCTTTTGCAGGTCGAGATCCGCCGCGGCCGCGACGCCACGCGCTGTTTTGCGTTTCACCAACGGGTGGCGGCGTTTCTGACCGCCGCGCGGCCGCGCCAGGTGCTGCTCGGCGCGCGTTGGGCGCTGGCCGAAACCGGCACCCCCTTTGGCGAGGAGAGCGAGACGCCCATGGCGCTGGAGCTTGCGGGGCATCCCGGCAATGCCGCGGCCTTTCGCGAGGGGCTGGCGCGCAGCCTGGCCGCCATTCGCGCCGCGGGGGCGCAGACGATCCTGATCGGGCCGGTGCCCGAGATCGGGTTCGATCCGCCGGCGCGCATGGCCCAGGCATGGCGGTTCGGCGCCGAGCCGCCGGTCGGGCCGGACCGGGCGGCCTTCCTTGCCCGGCAATCGGGGGTTTTGGCGGCGTTCACCGCGCAGGAGGCCGCTGATGTGACCGTCATCCGCCCCGATGCGGTGCTGTGCGGCCCGGCCCAATGCCAGATCGCGCAAGACGGCCGCACGCTTTACTTCGACGATGATCATCTGAGCCTTGAGGGCGCGGCCCGTCTGATCCCGCTTTTTGCCGACGCGATGTCGCGGTGAGGCCGGGTCGCATGCATGTGAGGCCCCGGGGCGCCGCCGCCTGTGCTATGCTCGCGCCCAACCAGCAGGGAGAGCACCGATGGACCAACCGGGGACACCGCGCCTGACGGCGAAGGATTTTCAGCCCGAGCTTCTGGAGCTTTACGATTTCTACGTGCATGGGCAGCTGACCAAGCGCGAGTTTCTCGACCGTGCGGGCAAGTTTGCCGTGGGCGGGATGACGGCCCTGGCGCTTTTGAAGCTGCTTCAGCCCAATTATGCGCTCGCCCAGCAGGTGAGCCCGGATGACCCCGAGATCGTGACCGAGGTGATCACCTATCCCTCGCCCAACGGCACCGGCGATGTGCGCGGCAATCTGGTGCGCCCGGCCGCCGCCGAGGGCCCGTTGCCGGCGGTGCTGGTGGTGCACGAAAATCGCGGCCTCAACCCCTATATCGAGGATGTCGCCCGGCGCGTGGCCAAGGCGGGCTTCATGGCGCTGGCGCCCGACGGGCTCACCTCGGTGGGCGGCTATCCGGGCAATGATGATGAGGGGCGCACCCTGCAGCGCAGCGTCGACCGGGTCGAACTGCTCAATGATTTCTTCAACGGGTTCGAGCATCTGATGGGCCGCGCGGACAGCACCGGCCGGGTCGGCGCGGTGGGGTTCTGCTATGGCGGCGGGGTGTGCAATGCGCTCGCCGTGGCCTATCCCGAACTGGCCTGCGCGGTGCCCTTCTATGGCCGCCATGCCGCGGCCGAGGATGTGCCGCGCATTCAGGCGCCGCTGCTGGTGCATCTGGGCGAGCTTGATGCGCGGATCAATGAGGGCTGGCCGGCCTATGAGGCGGCGCTGAAGGCCAACAACAAGATCTATGAGGCCTATATCTACGCGGACGCGAATCACGGCTTTCACAACGACACCACGCCGCGCTATGACGCCGATGCCGCCGAGCTTGCCTGGTCGCGCACGCTGGGCTGGTTCGACCGCTATCTGAACTAGCGCGCGTCTGGCGCCACGCTCCGGGTCGTTGCGGGCAAGAGGGTCTCCGCTTAAGAAGGAACGTGACGACAAAGTGCTACGGGGATGCCCGCGAGCGCAAGCTGCTGGACAAGCAGAAAGTGTGTAACAGTACGACACACTAGTTCAGGAAGGTCGACAGCCTCCGGCGACGTTAATCAACACGTTGAAGATGGAGGGTTAGTTCGAGTCAGCTGTCGCCCACGGCATTGTTGAATGCGCTAGTCAGTTGTCGCGCCAATAGACTTGCAAGCAATTCCTCGAGTTCAGAAACGACCTCATCGCAGAAGCCTTTGCTTTCAAAAGTCCCATCCGCTTCTTCAAGTGCTTTGTAGTATGGTGCTCTATTGGCCACGATCTGTTCAGGAATGGTCGGACTTCCGGGCAGGAAGTAACCAACCCTCACACTGAGCACCACATTTGATACGGCCCGCGCTGTTCTGCCATTGCCATCGGAGAAAGGATGAATCCAGTTTGTCCGCCACATCGTGAATGCTGCAAGGTGGACGGCCGTTCTTGAAGCCCAAGAGTCGTTCAAGTAGTCACACATTTGCTCAACAAGCTCAGGCACAAGATGTGCCCCTGGCGGTGTATGCTTGCTGTCTTGTATTTTCACAGCAGCGGGCCGCCAGAGACCGGCATAGGCGCTCAATCCGTCAATCGCTAGCCTGTTTAGGTCGAGAAATAGCGAGGGTCGGACCCGAAATGGACGGTCACCGTGCAGAGCGCCCAATATGACTTCATTCATCCTCTTGGCTTGTACAAGAGAATTGTAGGCTTCTTTGCGTGCAATTTCGTCTGCGCTGGTCACTAGTGCGGCCTCTTCGGCCACACTATGCCTTACTCTATCGTCATCGCTCACCTGTCGCCTCTAGTTCCCTCTCTGCTTCGACTATCATGTCCTTTGTGATCCTTGGATTCTCGAACGAAGCATTTCCAAAGGCAAAGCTCCGACGTTGCGCTGCTTCTTGAGCTGGCGTCATCGTCACTCTTCTAGCACGCTCCAGCAGTGTCCGAAGCTCTTCACGATCGATCTTGGTCATGGCTCCTCTCCCGTTTTTCGAGTCCACCATTTAGCCCACATATTGCGGTCTGCGCACTAGGTTTCAGCACAGTTGGGGTTCACAAAACGTTGCGAGTGGCGGTTGGCGCGCTGCGACTTCGGGAAGCAAGTGTTTCCTTCAAGCGGCCTCTGGTCTTTGTGGATTCGGGGCGATTTGAAATCCCGTTAGGTTGCGAATGTCACCGGGGAGTTTCGGTGTGGTGAAGGGGCGGGTTGGCTGGAACCGGTATCGCCCTCGCCCCGTTCGGCCAGGCCTCGACCGGCCGGGACCCGACCCGCCCGCTACTGATCGAGGAAACTGCGCAGTTTGCGGCTGCGGGAGGGGTGCTTGAGCTTGCGCAGCGCCTTTGCTTCGATCTGGCGGATGCGCTCGCGCGTCACGCTGAACTGCTGGCCGACCTCTTCAAGCGTATGGTCGGTGTTCATCCCGATGCCAAAGCGCATGCGCAGCACCCGCTCCTCGCGCGGGGTGAGGCTGGCCAGAACCCGCGTCGTGGTTTCCTTGAGGTTCTGCTGAATGGCGCTGTCGAGCGGCAGGATCGCGTTCTTGTCCTCGATGAAATCGCCAAGCTGGCTGTCTTCCTCATCCCCGATCGGGGTTTCGAGGCTGATCGGCTCCTTGGCGATCTTCATCACCTTGCGAACCTTCTCCAGCGGCATCTGCAGCTTGGCGGCCAGCTCCTCGGGCGTCGGCTCGCGGCCGATTTCATGCAGCATCTGCCGCCCCGTGCGCACCAGCTTGTTGATCGTTTCGATCATATGGACCGGGATGCGGATGGTGCGCGCCTGATCGGCGATCGAGCGGGTGATGGCCTGGCGGATCCACCAGGTCGCATAGGTGGAGAATTTATAGCCGCGGCGGTATTCGAACTTATCGACCGCCTTCATCAGGCCGATATTGCCTTCCTGGATCAGGTCGAGGAATTGCAGCCCGCGATTGGTGTATTTCTTGGCAATCGAGATGACCAGGCGCAGGTTCGCCTCGACCATTTCCTTTTTGGCGATGCGGCTTTCCTTCTCGCCCTTCTGCACGGTCTGCACGATGCGGCGAAATTCGGGGATGTCGACGCCGACATATTGCCCGATCTGGGCCATCTCGCCGCGCACATCGCTGATCTTGTCGCGGTACCGCCCGCCCAGATCCGCCCAGCCGCGGCCCTTGAGCCCGGTGACGCGGTCGAGCCAGCCCGGGTCGAGCTCGGCGCCGCGATACTGTTCGATGAAGTCGCGGCGGTTGACCTTGGCCTGATCGGCGATTTTGACCATGTTGCTGTCGAGCGACATGATCCGGCGGTTGATGCCGTAAAGCTGATCGACCAGCGCCTCGATGCGGTTGTTGTGCAGATGCAGCGAGTTCACCAGCTCGACGATCTCGGCGCGCAGGCGCAGATATTCCCGCTCCTGACTGGCGGAAAACGTCTCTTCTTGGTTCAGAGCGGCCGAGATGCGCTCATCCTGCATCTCCGAAAGCCGGACGTAATCATCCGCGATCAGCTCAAGCGTCTCCAGCACCTGCTCGCGCAGGGCCGCTTCCATGGCCGAGAGCGAGAGGCTGACCTGGTCATCCTCCTCCTCGCCGCTGTCGCGGGTGTCGGTCCGGTCCTCGGCCCCATCTTCCGCGTCGTCCTCGGCCCCGTGTTGCCCATCATGCCCGGCGTTTTGGGCGCGGTCACCTGTCCCGTTTACGGCACCGGGTCCGGCGGCGGGCCCGGCGGCAGCGCTGTCCGGCCCGCCCTCGCCCTCGCCCTCGCCCTCGCCTTCGGCAGACAGTTCCTCGGTGTCGGCCTCATCCTCAAGCGTCGCGCCGAAGGTGGTCTCCAGATCGATCACGTCGCGCAGCATGATCTTCTCTTCCAAAAGCTCGTCGCGCCAGATGGTGATGGCCTGGAAGGTGAGCGGGCTTTCGCAAAGCCCCGAGATCATGGTGTTGCGCCCGGCCTCGATTCGCTTGGCAATCGCAATTTCGCCCTCGCGCGACAGAAGCTCGACCGAGCCCATCTCGCGCAGATACATGCGCACCGGATCATCGGTGCGGTCGAGCGATTCGGTTCCGGTATTGGCCGCGACCGCCACCTCGCGGCTTTCCTCGGCCGCGGGCTTGTTGGGATCCTCCTCATCCGTCTCTTCGGATTCCACGACATTGATGCCCATTTCCGAGAGCATCGACATCACGTCTTCGATCTGTTCGGAGGTGACCTTCTCGGACGGAAGCGCCTGGTTCAGTTCGTCATAGGTGATGTAGCCGCGGGTTTTGGCCTGGGCGATCATCTTCTTGACCGCCGCCTGGCTCATATCGAGCATCGGCGCCGCGTCCTGAAACTCCTGATCCTTTTCCTGCTCCACGTCCTTTGCGGCCATGCTGCACTCCGTCTCGTGGTTGTCCAAGCTGTCGCTTCGGTGGATTGGATATGGTGCGAATCGGCGATTCGGGCCAGCCCGTCAGCGTTTTTTCTTCACCCAAATCTGCCGCATCTGTAAGTCATTGAAGTAAGCGCTGATCGATTCACGGTCGACTGTTGCCGATTTGGCTGTCTGAGCCTCTGATTCGGCGGCTTTTTCCCGGGCCAGCGCCGCATCGCGCAGCCGCCAGCTGGCCGAGGGATCTTCGGCCAGGCGCTCTCCGGCCTCCTGCGCTTCGGCCGACAGGCCCCGCTCGGCCAGGAGCCGCGACAGCCGGTCGCGCAGCTCATCGCCGGTGCGGCCGGCCGGATCGCCGCCGCGCGTTGCGCGGGTCAGCGTCGCTTTCGGCGGGTCGGCCAGAAACGCGGCCGGCGGGCGGCCCAGGCTGCGGGTCAGAATATCGGTCAGTTCGGCTGCCGGATCGTCCCGGCCCACGCAGTCGGGCAGCGCGGCGAGCAGGGCGCGGCGCAGCGCATCGAGATCGAGGTTGAGAAACACCGCCCGGTCGAGCGCATCGTCAAGTTCCGCGGCACGGACCGGCTCGGCAAGACAGCAGCGCAGGATCGCTTCTTCGGTGCTGCGCGCCAGGGTGGCCTCGCTAATCTCGGCCCGGGCCAGCGGGGTGGCGCGGGTGGCCATGCTGGCGGCCCCGGGCGCGGGGCGCAGGCCGCCGCGGCGCAGCGGCGCTTGGGTCTGGCGCTGCGGGCTGCCAAAGAGCGCCTGTCGCCGCGCGCGCAGATCGGCGGTGTAATGCGCGCGCACCCCGGGATGGGCGATCTCGCCGATCAGCCGGCGCAGGGTCTGGTCGAAGGCGGCCCGCCGCTCGGGCGTGTCGAGCGGCTGGCGTGTGGTCTCCCGCTCCCACAAAAGATCGATGAGCGGGCGGGCCGCGGCGAGCAGGCTTTGCATCGCCTCCGCACCCTGGCTGCGGATCACATCATCGGGGTCCTGCCCCGAGGGCAAGAGCGCAAATCGCAGCGATTTTCCGGGCTCCAGCAGCGGCAGGGCCCGATCGATCAGCCGTGCGGCGGCGGCCATCCCCGCCTTGTCGCCATCAAGGGCGATCACCGGCTCGTCGGTCATGCGCCACATCAGGCCCAGCTGCTCGGGCGTCACGGCGGTGCCAAGCGGGGCGACGGCATGGGCAAAGCCCGCCCGGACCAGCGCGATGACGTCCATATAGCCTTCCGCGACGATCAGTGCCCCGGCCCGGCCCGCCGCCTCGCGCGCCGGTTTGTGGTTGTAGAGGCTGCGGCCCTTGTCAAAGAGCGGCGTGTCGGGGGAGTTGTAGTATTTGGCCGGCGCGTTGGGGTCCATCGCCCGCCCGCCAAAGCCGATTGCGCGGCCGCGCCCGTCGCGGATGGGAAACATGATCCGGTCGCGGAACCGGTCATAGGGGGCACGTCCGTCATCGGGGATGGTGATCAGCCCGGCACGCTCAAGCTCGGCCAGCGCCGTGCCGCGCCTGGTGAATGCCTCGACCAGCGCCTTGCCCCCGCCCGGCGCATAGCCGATTTCGAATCGCTCCAGCGCGGCATCGTCCAGGGTGCGGCCGGTCAGATAGTCGCGCGCGGCCGCGGCCTGGGCGCTGCGAAGCTGCATGCGATAAAACCGGACCGCATCCTCAAGCAGATCCGAAAGGCTCGCCTTCGCCTCGGCCCGGGCCGCCGCCTTTGGGTCGCGTTCCGGCATGGCAAGCCCTGCCTCGGCGGCCAGCGATTCCACCGCCTCCATAAAGCCCATATTGCCGGTATGCATGACGTAGCTGATCGCGTCGCCCTTTACATGGCAGCCAAAGCAGTAATAGCGGCCGGTCTTGTCGTCGATCTTGAACGAGGCTGTTTTCTCATGATGGAACGGGCAGCAGGCCCAGTATTCGCCGCGATTGCTGCGGGTTTTGGCGCGGTCCCAGCTGAGCTGGCGTTCGGCGATGCGTGCAAGCGACACGCGGCCGCGCAGCTCGTCGAGAAATCCGTCGGGAAGGGCCATGCGCCTTTATGTGGCCCTGCGGGGCGCAAACGCAAGATCGTCGCGCGGTCTTGGCGCCCCTTCTGCATATGTCCTCAACTGTGCGCAGGATCACGCCATCGGCGGAAATCCGCTCAAAGAAGGTTTGCCTCGCGGTTGTGGCTGTCACATACTGGCCGTCTGTCCTGTGTGTAGTCGGGGTGGGGGCGCCGGTTCCTTGGACAGCGATGGCCGCGCATGCCACCTTATGGCCGATGCGCGGCGTCCCGCCCGGTGCAGCGCACGCATCAGGGGCGCCTCGACACCCAGATGGACGGCGCTGGCCAGACCGCACGCCCCGCCGCACAGCACCAGAGCGATGCACCAGGCCGGCAAGGATGCCAGTCCAACCGCCGCCAGTGCCTGGGCGCCGATCACCATCACCGGAAGATGCAGCAGATAGAGCGCATATGACGCATCGCCCAGATGGACCAGAAGGCGCGGCGTTCTCAGCCTTGCCGACCGGCCGATGGCTGCAAGCCCGGCAATCATCGCCGCCGCAGCGCCGCCGTAAAGCAGGGTGCGGAGGGGTTTGGTGAGATCGAGGCCGGCGAGCGCTTCGCCCAATCCGATGCCGAAAAACCCCAAGACACCCAGCGCGACAAGGGCCGCGGCGGTGCCCTGCGGCAGGCGGGTCCAGAAGCGCCCGGCAAGCACGCCCAGCGCGAAGAGCAGAAGATAGGGCGAAACCAGCCAGCTGAGCGGCGTGAGGGGCATGCCCGGATGCGGCAGCGCCAGCGCGGCCAGGACCGTCGTCAGCCATGCCGCCACCAGCAGACGCCCGAAAGCGGGCCGCCAGATCACAAGGGCAAAGACAAGGTAGAAGAGCGCCTCAAAGCTCAGCGTCCAGGCGATGCGCAGCACGGGCGTCTCGACGGGCAACAGCAGCGCGGAGGCAAGCAGCGTCTTCCCGTCGGGCAGCGGCCCGCCCAGCGCCGCCCGGCCCGCCAGAACCGCCAGCAGCACCAGCCAGTAGATCGGCAGAATGCGCACCGCGCGCCGCCACAGGAACCGGCCCGGCGCGCCGGGCAGGCCAAGCTCATGCCCATGGACATGCGCCATGATAAAGCCGCTGAGCACAAAGAAGATCTCCACCCCCGCATAGCCCATGGCCAGCCCGTCCCACAGGCTCAGGCCCAGATGGTGCGGCAGCACAAAGACCTCGAGATGGAACAGCACGACCATTGCCGCCGCGGCACCGCGCAGCGCCTGAAGCCCGCCCAGCCTGGCCGTGGCAGGTGCGGCAGGTGCGGCAGGTTCGGCTGGTTCGGCCTGGGCGGGCGGCGGCGCGACCATCAGGCCGAGCCGCGGCCGAGGATCACGGCCAGGGGCGTGCGGGCAAGGATCGCAAGATCGGTGGCCAGCGTCGCGGTCTCGACATAGGCACGGTCAAGACCCGTGCGCCGCGCAAAGGACAGATCGCTGCGCCCGGAGATCTGCCAGCGCCCCGACAGGCCCGGCCGCACCGCGAGGTAATGGCCCAGCGCATCGCCATAGGCGCCAAGCTCCTCGGCCGTAACGGGACGGGGGCCGACAAGGCTCATCCGCCCGGCAAGCACATTGAAGAGCTGCGGCAGCTCATCAAGGCTCGTGCGGCGCAGAAACCCGCCGATCAGCGGCAAGATCCGCGGATCGCGGCTCAGCTTGCGATAGGCCGCCCATTCGGCCCGGGCCTCGGCGCTGCTGTCGAGGATCCGGGCGAGGGCCTGATCGGCATCGCGGCGCATGCTGCGCAGCTTCAGACAGTCAAAGACCCGCCCATCCTTGCCGATGCGGCGGTGGCGATAGGTCACCGGCCGGCCGTCCATGATCATCACGGCAAGGGCGGCGATGGCCATGACCGGCCCGAGCAACAGGAGCAGGGCCGACGCGCCGAGAATGTCCAGGCCGCGCTTGACGGGGCTGCTCACGGCATAGGGCGAGAGCGGCCGCTTCACACCATATGGGCGAGTAACGTGCCTCTCAATACTCTTATAGTTGATCCGCCGCAGCGTTTCGAGATTGGGAGTACGCAGCAAGTCGTTTACAGTTCTTAAGGATGTATTACGATCCGACATACGCGTAAACCTCCTGTTAAAGCTCTCATTTATTGGAGCTTTACTTTGGTTGATTGGGTATTTTCGAAATCACAGAGTATGGTTTATTTTTAGTGAATCTCTGTGCTGGTCGGGGCTCTCATGGCCGATCGCGTTCTCGCGCGCTCTGGCGTGTACTTTTCCGTTCGGGCAAAGCTGCCCGCCCCGGGGTCGCCCCGGGATCGCCCCGACAGCAGTGCAGAGCGGCGCGCGCGACCGGCATCGTCGCGCAGACCCGCGTCCCAGAGCGCGATGGGTCGCCGGGTCAGAGCCTATGGCTCACCGCGCGTCTCGGGGTCGGTGGTTCGGAGGAGGGTTAAAGCGCCGGTCGGCCCGGCTGGTCTTCGCGCTGGTTTTCGGGCCGGATTTCGGGCCCGATTTCGAGGATGTCGCCGGGCTGCACCGGGTCGTCGAGATCGAGCATGGTCTGCTGCACCGCGCCGGAGGCGTCGCGCCGATGCACGATGATCCGCGGCGGCTGCGCCCCGGCCTCGGGCGCCGCAACCCGCGCGGCGGTCACCGTCAGCGTCTGGCCAAGATGCAACAGCCGTTCCGCCGCGCTGTGCCGCCTTGCCTTGGCCGAGAGCTGTGCCTCGACAAGCTCGGCCTGTTGCGCCAGATGCTCGGCATCGAAATCGGCATCCAGTCGGCGCCGGGTGTCGTCGAGCCGGGCCTGGCGTGCGGCTTCGGCGGCCAGCGCGTCCTCGACCTCCAAAAGACGCACGGTGCTCGCCAGAAGGATGCGGCGCATCTCGGCAATGCGCGACAGGGCCACCGCACCGCGTTCAAAGAGGCCTTGCATGCGCGCCAAATCATCCTCTTCCTGGGCCACGGCCTGGGCATAGGTCATGCGTTTGGCATCGAGTGCGCGGCTGCGCGCAACAGACAGGGCGAGCATGCGGTCCTGCGCATGCCGGGCGGCCGCCAAACCGGCCAGGTTCTGGGCAAGCCGCGCCCCTTCAGCCTCCAGGATCGGGGCAAGGAGCGGGGCGGGGATCTCTGCCTCGGGCGCGGGCACAGGCAGGCCGGGGTCGCGCGCCAGCGCCGCGGCAATGCGCCAGAGCGCGGCGTGGCTTTTGGCGTCATCGAGCACGGCCTGAGCATAGGCGGCCTGCCAGCGGGTCAGTTCACCGGCCGGGTCATGCTCCAGCGGGTCGATCAGCCCGCCGAACCGTGCGAGCGCGGCCCGGACCGTCAGGCCCGGTGTGAAGGGCAGCTCGCCGGCCCGCGGCACATCGCCGGTCACAAAGACCGGGCGGTAGGCGGCGATTTCCAGATGCGCCCCGACCCCGGCCAGGGGGATCTGTTGGAGCCGTCCATCGGCGGTGACGGTGATCGCCACGCTGCTGGCAAGTCTGAGTGCCAGCGCGGCGCGCAGATCGGCCAGGGTGGCGCCTGCGGCGGGCAGCGCGCCCAGATGCGGAAAGCCGGCCTGACCGTCGAGCCCGATCTGCGCGGTCCAATCGCCCCCCGGCAGGCCTGCAATCACCAGGCGCAGCGCGTCGCCGGCCTGCAGACGGTAGGCCTCCTCGGCGCTGACCATCACAGGGCTCAGCAACAGTGCCGACAGCATGACGCATGTGCCCCGGCGCAGACGGTCGGTCCTGCGTGCCGCGCGTCCGGTCGCGCCACTGGGGGCGCCACTGGGGACGCCAATGGGGGCGCCTCTGGGGGCGCTACTGAGGGCGCCTCTGGGGACGCCACTGAGGGCGCCGCTGGGGGCGCCTCTGGGGGCGTCTTGTTCAGCCATAGCGCCGCTCCCGCCATTTCTGCGGCCGCGCGGTCCGGGCCGCGCGCCGTGCCCCCAGCAGAACCAGCCCCCGGATCCTATCGGACAGAAGCGGTGTCTGGTCCAAAACCCGCCGCAGCCGGTCGGCCCGGGTTCGGTCCCACGCCGCGGTGACAATCGTATCGTCGACGAGACGCGAAAGCGGCGGTGGATCGGCATTGGCCGAGAGCGCGGGCAGATCGATCACCACGATCTCGGCCGTCA
>JBCBKN010000115.1:0-11501 GCA_038521775.1 Pseudomonadota bacterium
CGGCCAGCGAGAACTTGCGGCTGAGCCCGCGGCGGCGCAGCCGGTCGATATTCTCGGCCAGATCATAATCGGGGCCGTAGATGATGCGCAGATAGTCGCGCCCGCGGACCTTCATTGCCGGCGGCACCAGCCCCTTCTCGCCCTGCACAACGAACGCGCCGGTTTTGACAACGAAACCCTCACCGCCGGCTTCGGTATGTTCGATCCACCATGCCGTGACCGCGTCGCGCTGAGAGACATCATTCGCGTCGATCACGCGCCAGCCGGTCGGCTGCAGGATGGGATCGGCCTCGGCCAGCCGGCCAAGCTGCTCCATATGCCAGACATGCGGCTTGTCGGAATGTACGGCGTTTTCCGAGGCGAGCAGGTGGAACGGCGCGATGCGCAGATCGTCGATGCCTGCGATGTCCCAGCAATACCCGTCGATGGTCATGCCCATTCGCACGGCATTGTCGCGTCGCTGGGCGGCAAGGCTGCGAAGCGGGCCAAGCCCCTCTATCTCGCCCGCCGCATCGAGCGCGGCCAAAAGCGCCTCCGACGAGGTTCGGGCCGCTGCCACGGTGGGCATGTATTGCCGGCGCAGCAGCTCCCGTGCCTTGGCCGACCAGGGCATCAGCTCGGCGTCGAGCAGCACCCAATCCGATGCCAGCTCCTCCCACAGACCCGCGCCATGCATTGCCGCGCCGACCCGCGCGATCAGCGCCGCTTCATCGCCGTCATCCTTAAAGAACGGGCGGCCGGTGCGCGTGTAGATGACGCCCTGCTTGCCATCCTCGGTGCCGAACCGCGCCGCGGCCGCGTCGGCGTGCTTTGCAACCACAAGAAGCGCGCGCGAGCCCATGTGCTTTTCCTCGACCATAAGGTCGGTCACGCCGCGCTTGACGTAATAGTCGAGCGCCTGCGCCGGATGCTCCAGATACGGCCCCTCAGGCGCGGTGGGGCAGGCGGCCATGGTCGGCGGCACATGGATCAGCCAGCGCGGGTCGATGGCAAACCGGCTCATCACCTCCAGCGCGGCAAGCGCGTTTTCCTCGGGGATCAGGACGCTTCCGCCCAATCGGGTCTCGATCCGCTGCTTCGTGGCAAAATCGTCGAAATAGAGCAGCCGGTCGTGATCCTGCTGTGCGGTTCGCCCGCCGCGCGGCGCTATGGGCTTTGCAGGCTCGGCATAGCGCCGCGCCGCCGGAACCGCGACAATCTCCCGCTCCGGCCAGCGCAGCGCCGTCAGCTTGCCGCCAAACACACAGCCCGTGTCGATACAGAGGGTTGCGTTGAGCCATTCGGCCTCGATGCAGGGTGTGTGCCCAAAGACCACATCCGCCGCGCCGCGATAGTCGCGCGCCCATTCAAGCCGAACCGGCAGGCCGAACTCATCGACCTCGCCGGTCGTCTCGCCAAACATCGCAAAGCTGCGCACCGCGCTTGAGCCGCGCCCATGCATCTCTTCCTTCAGCCCGGCATGGGCCACCACCAGCCCGCCACCGGCCAGCCAGAAATGCGAGCGCAGGCCGAAGATGAACTCCGAGACCTGTTTTCGGAATTCGGGTGATGCGGCTTCCAGCTCCGCCACAGTCAGATCGAGCCCATGGTTCAATTGCACCTGATGCCCCCGGAGCCATCTGCTGAGCTTGTGGTCGTGATTGCCGATCACACAGCGGCCCGAACCCTCGGCGCACAGGCCCATCACCAGGCGCAGGCAATCGAGATTGCGCGGCCCCCGATCGGTGATATCGCCGAGGAAGACCGCGATCCGACCCTCCGGGTGCCGAGCGCCAATCAGCGCCTCACCCGGCCCGAACGGGTCGATCTGATACCCAAGCCTGGTCAGGAGCGCGGCGAGCTCATCAAAACAGCCATGGATGTCGCCAATGATGTCGAACGGCCCATGGTCCTGCCGCCGATCGGTCCAAAGCGGCTCGCGCGCGATCTCGACGGCATCGACCTCTTCGGGCTTGCGCATCACATGGATCTGCCGAAAGCCCTCCTTCTGCAGCCCCCTCAAACCGCGCCGCAGCGCTTGCGAATGCTTGCGCGCGACATAGGCGCCGAAATCGCGGTTCGGCCGGTCCCGATTGTGGGCATGGCAAAGCGCGGGATCGATGTCGAAGACCAGCGCGACGGGCAGCGCGTGATGCGCTCGCGCCAATGCGACCAGCGCCGCACGGTCTGTCCGCTGGACCGATGTTGCGTCGATCACGGTCAGCTTGCGCCGGCGCAGGCGCATGCCGGCGGTGTAGTGCAGCAGATCGAAGGCATCGCCCGTGGCCGCCTGGTCGGTCTCGTCATCCGAGACCAGCGCACGGCAATGATCCGACGAGACGATCTCGGTCGGCAGGAAATGCCGGGCCGCAAAGCTCGACTTGCCCGACCCGGTCGGACCGATCAGTATCACAAGCGAGAAGTCTGGAATTGACAGGATCATGCGCGCCGATCCTCAGCTTCTCGCAGGCACGCGCCGAACGCCTGCTGGTCCCGCATTGGTTGCGGCCAGCACGGCCGGCGCCGGCCCGTGCAAACGGTTCGGCCCGTTCCGGGGCGGGCCCCGACATGTGGCTGCAGATCCCCCTGCGGACCAGTCCAGACAATCCTCTCCATGTCACGACACCCGTTGCAGAACCGCCATCTGGGATGGCGCACCATGGGTTTCATCGATAGGGCCGATGGGCTCGAACCGCCCCTCATACCCATAAGTCTTCGCAACCCGGTTGCCCCATGCCTGAAACTCCGCACGGGTCCATTCAAACCGGTGGTCGGGATGGCGCAGCCGGCCCTCCTCCATATCCTCAAACATCGCGTTATAGTCGCGGTTCGGGGTGGTGACGATCACCAGGTCGGGCTGTGCATCGCCAAAGAGCGAGCGTTCCAGCGCCGACAGCCTGGCCGGGTCGATATGCTCGATCACCTCGACCAGGGTCGCGGCGTCAAATCCCTGCCAGCGCCGGTCAGCATAGGTCAGGCTGCCCATTTGCAGCTTTAGGCGGTTGCGTTTGGCCTCGCCGGCCTGATCGAGCCGCAAGCGGCGCGCGGCCGTCTCCAGACTGCGCAGCGAGGGATCGACCCCGACGATTTCGGTGATGCCGCGCTCCTTGATCAGCCGGCCGATCAGCTTGCCCTCGCCGCAGCCCAGATCCAGCACCCGGGCAACCCGCGCTGATTTGAGCACATCAGCCACCCTGTCCAGGCGCAGATCATGCAGCCGGATCGGCTTTTCCAGCATCTCCTCCGGCTCTTCGGCCCTGGCATCGTCATCCTCCGCATCCGCGCCCTCGGCCAGGCGTTCCAGGGCGTGGTAGACCAGCGCGTGCCGGTGTTTCAGCGCCCGGCGCGTGATCAACCCCTTGGCGGGGTGGTTGGCCAGCCAGCCCTCCCCCTTGGCAAGCAGCTTCTCGATCTCCTCCTTGTCGATCCACCAATGCTTGGCATTGTCGAGCACCGGCACAAGGACATAGAGATGGTTCAGAAGGTCGCTGAGCTTGATCTTCGCGGAAATGCGCAGGTCATAGATCCCCCGCTGGCCCGCACCATCGAGAACCGCAGCGTCCACGGCATAGCCAAGCGGTTCGAACACGGCTTTTGCCACATCGACGCCGCCTGCGATGGCAACCGGGACAATCCGCGCCTCAAAAGGCAGCGCCTGATCGGCAAGCGCCTGTTTTTCTTTGGATTTGCCTGACATTGACTGGCCGAAGGACCGGCCAAGCGCCACCGACAGGAAGGAGTTCGCCACATAGGGCCGGTCATTGACATACTGGTCGAGCAGACCTTCGGAATGCGGGGTCTTGCCGCGCACCAGATCGATCGGATCGACATCGAGATGCAGCACGGACGTGCAGCGTGAGGTCTCAGCCACCGAATAGAAGATCGAGACCTTGCCTGCACTCGTTTCCCGCGCATGAAGATGGGCCGGGTTCTTATGCAACAAAAACCCCAGATCGCGGGCCGAATAGCCCGCGTTTTCGGGCGCCAATAGCGTCAGTTCAATCTGCATGTTGCGGTGCCGTCAGTTGCCTGCCGGTTCGCCTACATCAGATCTTGCCAGGCGGCAACGCGCCGATGTCAGGCAACCAGGATCGGGGCCGTACCGCGCATCGCCGGATCTGTCCCAAGACGGCCCGGCCGCGCCGGGCGCCCTGCCCTGCCCGACCGCCTATTCCTTGCCGGAGATCTTTGCGAGCTTTTCCTGCATGGTTTCGAGCTGGCGCTTCATGTCATCAAGCTCGGTGCGCGCCGGGTCGGGCGCGGGTTCGGCCTCATCGGCTGTGCCAGGCTCGCGCGGCGCTGCGGGAAACGGCGCGAACATGCGCATGGCATTTTCGAACCATTCCATATTCTTGCGCGCCAGGGTCTCGAAATTCGTCAGCGCCGGATTGGCCTCGAAGGCCACCCGCATCTGGGCGCGCATCTCCTCCTGATGGCGCGAGAAGCTGTTCATCGCCGCTTCGAGATAGCCCGGCACAACGCCCTGCAGCGTGTCGCCGTAAAGCCGGATCAACTGGCGCAGGAAGCTGATCGGCAGCATGTTCTGGCCGCGCGACTCCGCCTCAAAGATGATCTGGGTGAGGACCGAGCGGGTGATCTCCTCGCCGGTCTTGGCATCGCGCACCACGAAATCGGTGCCGTCGCGCACCATCTCGGCCAGATGCTCAAGCGTGACATAGGACGACTTTGCAGTGTTGTAGAGCCGCCGGTTGGCGTATTTCTTGATCACCACCTTTTCGGCGGCCGGCTGATCGGCCATGCCGGGCTTTTCATCCGAGGTGCTGGGTAAGGAGGCCCCGTTGCGCCGTTCCGAGCGCTCTGCGGGTTGCTTTTCGCTCCGAGACACGACATTCCTCCGCTGGGGATCGACTGGTAGCCGGACGGCTGCGCGGCCGATGGGGCGTCTGGTGATAAGGTGCAGTTTCGCAGAGCTGTTGCGGCGCCGCAACGCAATTTTATGTCCCGGCAGGAATGGTGCGGCAGCGCAATGAAACACGGGCGTGGCAATGAGGATGTGTCGGCGGGCCGGGCGCGCGATCCGGGCGGGTCTTGCACAGACACAGCAGCGCCCAACACTGAAAACGACTGTGGGGATCCGGGCCATGGTCCAACGCGTGCGCAGCAAGAAAACGCGGCATCCGATACGGCGCGCGCAGCCGCCTTTCTCGATCTCTGGGAAGAAAACATCTCGTGGCTGGCGCGCGCGGCGGCCTATGACCGCCGGGGCCGGCCCTGACCGGCACGGCCTGCCCTCGCCGCTGCTCTTTCATCTCGCCGCGGCGGCGGGCGTCATGGAAAAGGGCCTCGCCCAGATCGTCGCAGAACACACCCATGCCCAAAGCGAGGTGATGCCCTGGGCACCGCATCTGCGCGATGCCCTGGCCGAGCTGTCCCCGCCCGACCCGTTGCTTGCGGCGTGCGAGGCGACCCGTCGGTTGGCGCGCATGATGGCCGGCATCGAAGCCTGGCAGCGCCACCCGCACCGCCGCACCCTGTCCGAACCCCGTGTCATTTGGCGCGCAGGCGCGGCGCGGCTGCTCGATTTCGGCGGGCGGGGCCCGGTGGTGCTCGCCGTGCCGTCGCTCATCAACCGCGCCCATATCCTGGATCTGGGCCGTGGACATTCGCTGATGCGCCATCTTGCCGGCGCCGGTCTGCGTCCCTTGCTGTTGGACTGGGGCGGGGCGGGCGCCGAGGAGCGTGGCTTCGATCTGACCGCCTATCACGATCTGCGCCTGGTGCCGGCGCTGGAGGCGGCGGCCCGCGACGGGCCGGTCGCGCTGCTGGGCTATTGCATGGGCGGCACCCTGGCCGCGGCGCTGGCACAGACGCGGCCCGACCTGGTGGCTCGGCTTGTGCTGATGGGGGCGCCCTGGCGGTTTGCCGACAGCGCGGGGGTGGCGGGGGGCCTGCGCAAGCTGGGCCGCAATGCGGGGCCCGACCGGCTGGCCGAAACGCTGATGTCGCTGGATGCCGTGTTCGGGGCCGTGCCAGGCGATCTGCTGCAGCTTCTTTTTGCGATGCTCGATCCGGGGCTGGTGCTGACCAAGTTTCGCCGCTTTGCGTCGTATCCCCGCCGCTCGCGCGATGCGCGGCGCTTTGTGGAGCTGGAGGATTGGGTGAACAGCCCGGTCGACTTGCCCGGGCCGGCGGCGGTGGAGATCCTGGTCGACTGGCAGCTGCGCGACCTGACCGGGCGGGGTCTCTGGCGGCTTGCCGGCGCGCGCATTGCGCCCCGCCAGATCACGCAGCCGACCCTGGTGGTCTGCGCCGCGGCCGACCGCATCGCGCCCCCCGGAACGACCGAGCCCCTGGCCGCGGCAATCGACGGGGCGCAGGTGATCCGCCCGGCCACCGGCCATGTCGGCATGATCGTCGGCCGCGCCAGCCGCGACACGGTCTGGGCACCGCTGTCGGATTTCCTTGCGGCCTCCAATCACGGCTGACACAGTGCCGCAAAATTGTCCGCGACCTTGCGGCCGATGGCGAGTACGTTGCAGCGCAGCGGAATCGGAGAACGCGGCTCTTTGAGCCCGACGAGAAGGGAGAACCGCATGACCAATGTCGTGATCGCCGCCGCAGCGCGCACCGCGGTGGGCAGCTTCAACGGTGCCTTTGCCAACACGCCCGCGCATGACCTCGGATCGGCTGCCATCAAGGCGGCGCTGGAGCGGGCCGGCGTGCCGGCAGCCGATGTCTCCGAGACGATCATGGGCCAGATCCTGACCGCCGGCCAGGGCCAGAACCCCGCGCGTCAGGCCCATATCAATGCCGGCCTGCCGCAGGAAAGTGCCGCCTGGGGCATCAACCAGCTTTGCGGCTCGGGCCTGCGCGCCGTGGCCATCGGCGCTCAGCATGTGATGCTGGGCGATGCCGATATCGTGGTCGCGGGCGGGCAGGAAAGCATGTCCATGGCCCCCCATGTCGCGCATCTGCGCGGCGGGGTGAAGATGGGCGATATGGGCATGATCGACAGCATGATCCGCGACGGGCTGTGGGATGCCTTCAACGGCTACCATATGGGTCAGACGGCCGAGAATGTCGCCCAGCGCTGGCAGATCAGCCGCGACATGCAGGATGAATTCGCCGTTGCCTCGCAAAACAAGGCCGAGGCCGCGCAGAAAGCCGGCAAGTTCGACGATGAAGTGACGCCCTTTACCATCAAGACCCGCAAGGGCGACATCGTGGTCGACAAGGATGAGTATATCCGCCACGGCGCCACGATGGAGGCGATGCAAAAGCTGCGGCCCGCCTTTGCCAAGGATGGCTCGGTCACGGCGGCCAACGCCTCGGGCATCAATGACGGCGCGGGTGCCGTGGTGCTGATGACCGACAAGGAGGCCGAAAAGCGCGGCATCGACCCGATGGCCCGGATCGTGAGCTATGCCACGGTGGGGCTCGACCCCGCGATCATGGGCGTGGGCCCGATCTATGCTTCGCGCAAGGCGCTCGATAAGGCCGGCTGGAAGGTCGAGGATGTCGAGCTTGTCGAGGCCAATGAGGCCTTTGCCGCCCAGGCGCTGGCGGTCAACAAGGACATGGCCTGGGATCCCGAGATCGTGAACGTCAATGGCGGGGCGATCGCCATCGGCCATCCGATCGGCGCCTCGGGCGCGCGGGTGCTCAACACGCTGCTCTTTGAGATGCAAAAGCGCGATGTGAAAAAGGGCCTCGCCACGCTCTGCATCGGCGGCGGCATGGGCGTGGCCATGTGCGTGGAACGGCCCTGACCGACCGCTCAGACCTCGGCGGCATCCCCAGGGTGCCGCCTCACAAACCAGGCAAGAAACTGACATAGGAGGAACGCATGGCACGGGTGGCATTGGTCACGGGCGGCAGCCGGGGCATCGGCGCGGCGATCTCGAAAGGGTTGCAGGCAGCCGGGCATAAGGTGGCGGCAAACTACGCCGGCAATGACGAGGCGGCGGCAAAATTCACCGAGGAGACGGGCATTCCGACCTATAAATGGTCGGTCGCCGACTATGACGCCTGCAAGGCGGGGATCGAGAAGGTCGAGGCCGATCTGGGCCCGGTCGACATTCTGATCAACAATGCCGGCATCACCCGCGACGCACCCTTTCACCGCATGACGCCCGAGCAGTGGAACGAGGTGATCTCGACCAATCTCACCGGCGTCTTCAACATGACCCACCCGATCTGGCCCGGCATGCGCGAGCGCAAATTCGGCCGGATCGTCACGATCAGCTCGATCAACGGGCAGAAGGGCCAGTTCGCCCAGGCCAATTACGCCGCCTCAAAGGCAGGCGATCTGGGCTTTACCAAATCGCTGGCCCAGGAGGGCGCGCGGGCCGGCATCACGGTGAATGCGGTCTGCCCGGGCTATATCGCCACCGATATGGTCATGGCCGTGCCCGAAAAGGTGCGCGAGAGCATCATCGCCCAGATCCCCGTGGGGCGTTTGGGCGAGGCCGATGAGATTGCGCGCTGCGTGGTTTTCCTGGCCTCGGACGAGGCCGGCTTCATCACCGGCTCGACGATTTCGGCCAATGGCGGACAGTATCTCGCCTGAGACGTCTTTGAGCGCCGGCGCCGTTTCAGACGCCGGCCTCGCCGACCGCATCAGGCACGGTTCGTCTTGCCGGTGACCAGCGCCCAGAGGTCGCGCAGCGCGTTTGCCCGCAACTCCCGGCTGCGGATCAGGGCCGCATCGATCTGCGCCTGACTGACCGTGACCGCCGGTGCGGCATGCGGGTCGAGAACGGCGTCGATCTTGTCAAAATCACGTGCGTGGAACATCTCACCACTCCTTTGCGTGCTTGGTTGAGCCTAATCTGGCTTGACCGGTCCGGTTTCACAAACGAGTGTTTCTAGCGGTTCGGATAAGGTGAGCTTAACCGAGGATGGATCGTCTTCCGCCACTGACCGCGCTGCGCGCATTTGAGGCCGCGGCGCGTCATCTGAGCTTTGCCCAGGCGGCGGCCGAGCTCAACGTGACCCCGGCTGCGCTGAGCTATCAGGTCAAATCGCTTGAGGCGCATGCCGGCACGCCGCTCTTCCGGCGCTTGAACCGGGCGGTTGAGCTGACCGAGGCGGGGCGCGTGCTCGCCCCGGGACTTGCGGATGGGTTTGAGCGGCTGCAACAGGCCTGGAGCCAGATGCGGCGCCTGTCCGACGACACCGTGCTCACGATCACCGCCGGGCCCGCCTTCACCGCAAAATGGCTGGCGCCGCGGCTTTTTCGCTTTGCCGAGGTGCATCCGGAAATCGAGCTGCGCTTTGCCGCCACGCTGCGCATTCTGGATTTCGGCCGCGACGAGATCGACATCGCGATCCGGTTCGGGCTGACCGTTCCCGACACGCTGTTTGCCGAAGATCTGGCGCCGGAATGGGTCACGCCGGTGATGACCCCGGCCCTGGCTGCCCGGTTCGACACGCTCTCTGCACTGGCCGATGCGACGTTGATCCATGATGACAGCCTGCTGGCCTTTGTCGGCGCGCCGGACTGGGCGGCCTGGTTCCGCGCAACCGGCCTGTCCGACCCGCCCGAGGGTGGCCCGCGCTTCAGCCAGGCCGACCACGCGCTCGACTACGCGCTTGAGGGTGGAGGGGTGCTGCTGGGACGGGCCTGGCTGGCCGAGCGCGACCTTGCCGCGGGCCGCCTGGTCGCGCCTTTTCAGCGCGCTTTACAGGCCCCGGCCCGCTACCGCATTGTCTGCGAGGCTGGAACCCAGACGCGCCCCCATATCGCGCGGTTCCGCCGCTGGGTGCAGACCGAAATGGCGAGCCTGTCGGCCTTTGGCGGCGGATTTGACATTGAGCCTGCCGGCCCGACGGTGTAGCCGGGGCGCATGCGGATCGGAATTCTCGAAACCGGCACCCTGCCAGAGGCCTTGGGCGCCGCGCATGGCGATTACACCTCCATGTTCCGCGTCCTGCTCGCGCCCGCGGCGCCGCAGGCCAGCTATGTCACGGTGCCGGTCTGGGACGGCGCCCTGCCCGATGACATTGAGGCGGTCGATGGCTGGGTGATCACCGGCTCGCGCCATGGCGTCTATGATCCGCTGCCCTGGATGGCACCGCTGGAGGCAACGATTCGCGCCTGCCGGGACGCGCAGATCCCGCTTTTTGGCGTGTGCTTTGGCCATCAGATCATGGCCCAGGCGCTGGGCGGTGCGGCAGAGCTGGCCACTCAGGGCTGGGGCGTGGGGCGGGCGAATTACGCGTATACGGAAAAGCCCGGCTGGACGAACACCGAGGCGCAGGGCTTTTCACAGCTGGCGATGCACCGCGATCAGGTGACCCGACAGCCCGAGGGCACGACGCTGCTCGCCCGCTCGGCCCATTGTCCGATCGCAGCGCTCGCCTATGGCGATCCTGAGCGCCCCTGGGCCCTGTCGGTTCAACCGCATCCGGAGTTCCGAAAGGATTTCCTGGCGGATCTGGTCGAAACCCGGCGCAGCAGCCTCTTGGGCGATGATGTCGCGGATGCAGCACTCGACAGCCTGTCGGGCCCGACCGAAGGCGCCGATTGGGCCGCGTGGTGCATTGCATTGTTCAGCCGCTGGCGCGGATAGGTCCCCAAGACCTGCCCTGGCGGGCCGCGTCTGGCGTGCCGACCCGGTCTGGGTCAGGCCTCAGTGCACAAGCTCTCAGTGCACAAGCTGTTGACTGAGCCGTGCAATCTCGTCCTTCAAACGCAGTTTCTCGCGCTTCAACTCGGTAAGCCGGAGATGATCGGTGGCTGGCTGGCGTTCTGCGGTCTCAATGACCGTCGCCAGATGCTCATGTTTTTTTCGCAGCTCCGAAATGTGGGAGGTCAAGCTCATGAAGCACTCCTCTTAAGAACCCGTACCCGGAACTAAAGCACGTCCTGGCCAGAATGTCATTAATTCGTCGCCTAAACTTCGCAGCGACGCCGGTGCGGCATGGGCCAGCAGGAGGAACTTTTGCCCGCTCGACAGGGGCGCATAGGAGGCGCGCGAGGCGACCGGCAGCTTGGCCGCAACGGGCAGGCGTCCCAACCGTGACAGCGCGGTGTCGAGCGCAGCGACGGTCACCCTGGCGGCCATCGCAGGACGCGCGTTCTGGGCAAGCGCCGGGCCTGCGAGGGCCCCCAGCTGCACAGCCCGGGTGAGTGCAGACGGCAATGCGACCGGGCTGCCCGCCAGATCAGGACGCCGGATCGGGCCCATCAGCCAGGCGATTGCAGCAGGGCTCAGCGCCGTCACCACCCCGCCGGCCAGAATGGCCGCAAGGCCCAGCCAGGTCAGCGCCGCCGGTACTTCGCCGAAGACAAAGAAACCCAGCGCCACGGCAACGAAGAGGTTGGAGTACATAAAGGGCGCGAGCACCGAGGCTTCGGTGCGCTTGAACGCCATGATGGTCAGCGTATGGCAGGCCGCCGAGATCACGCCCAAAACCAATGCCCAGACCAACAGGTCAAGCTCCATGGCAGGCATGCCACCAGCAAAGGCAAGCGGGGCGATCATGCCGGCGCCCAGCAGCGATTGCAGCGCCATGGCACCGATGACATCCTCGGCCTGCGCTGTCCCGCGCGATGC
>JBCBKN010000116.1:0-11449 GCA_038521775.1 Pseudomonadota bacterium
GCGGCCTCACGCCGCCCTCGACGGACAGCCGCCGGGCGTGGTTTACCGCATCGGCACGACGATCACGCAACCAGACCAGGAGACCCGGAGAGTAGCTTAGAAACCGCCAGATCCTGTCCAAGGATCGGGGAGCACCTCAATATGTGGAAGTGGAGCAGGCCGTGGAGTTGCGGATCGCTCAGACGGATGATCGCTTAAGCCGGCTCACCGACCTACTGATCGACGGTGCGATCGACCGCAAGGAACATGCCGAGCGCAAGAAGGCACTTCACCGGGAACTTGTGACGTTGAAGGCAGAGCGAACGAGCTTGGCCGACAAATGCCTGAGCGAGGACCAGATTGACCGCTTTCTCGAACCGATGAAAAACCTTGCAGAGCTTCATATTCTGCTCGAACCGGCCGAAAAACGGTATCTGGCCGAAAACTGCTTCTCGATCCGGTCAGTGGTGCGAAACAAGCCTTCACTTGAGCCATATTCCTGGCTTACCAGCCGCGATTTCTCCGAGTTGTCCCCTTTGGTGACCCAGAACGGACCACTTCCCGAACTTTATCGTGCCAAGAGATAGCTTCCGAACTCGCCAACCTCGCAGCCGGGCGGTCTAGGAGGCAAGATATAGCCTGGGACGATATGGTGACCCACAACGACCACTTCTTGAACTTTTATCATGTTCTGAGATAGCTGCCGAACTGGCCAATCTCGCAGCCGGTCGGTCTAGGTGGCATGACATTGCCTGAGACGATATGGTGACCCATCTCGATACACTTTTGGAACTAGGACTTAGCAATGTGGCGCCCATACTTTCAGAGCCTATAGCGAGCCTAGACAAATCCGTGGCTATCGTAACTCCTTGATTTTTTGGCTCCGGCGGCTGGATTCGAACCAGCGACCAGCGGATTAACAGTCCGATGCTCTACCACTGAGCTACGCCGGAAGCGACCCGCGCTATATCAAAGCGCCTCAGGCCCGTCTAGCGCGTTTTTGCTCGCCCGGCGGGCGGCCGCCATAGTCGCGCATCACCTCATCGGCCACTTCGGCAAGGACCTGCTCGAGCGCATCCACGCGCTGCGGCGTGATCCGCGCGGTCGGCCCAGAAATAGAGATCGCGGCCACCGCCCGCCCGGTCTCATTGAAAATGGCCGTGGCGATGCAGCGAAGCCCCTCGGTGAACTCTTCCACATCATGGGCAAAGCGGGTTTGGCGGATCGTCGCGATCTCGCGCATCAGCCCATCGGGCTGGATCAAGGTGCGGGCGGTGGCGCGGGCCATGCCATGCTCGGTGAGGATCTGCTGGATATGGGCGTCCGACATCGCCGAAAGGAGGGCCTTGCCGGCGGCAGAGGAGTGCATTTTCACCCGGCCGCCCACCTGCGTGATCGCCCGCATGGTGTGGCGGCTTTCGACCTGCGCCATGCAGACCGCCTCGCCCGAGCTTTCAACATAGATGTTGGAGGTTTCGCCGGTTACCTCCATCAGCCGCCGGAGAAAGGGGCGCGCGAGGGTCACAACCTCGCGGTTGCGCGCAAAGGAGGCGCCGACGGTGAATGCGGCAACCCCGACCTGCCAGAGACCGACGCTGGAATCAAACCGCACGAACCGCTCGCTCTCCAGCGTGGTCAGGATCCGATGCGCCGTGGAGGGTGCCAGCGCGGAGATGTCGGCGGCCTCCGACAGGGTCAGCCCTTCGCTGGAGGCGGCCAGGGCGCGGAGGAGCGACAGCGCGCGCGTGATTGAGCGCACCTGCCCGGAGCGCACCTCCTCAACTTCACGGACCGCTTTCATTCACGGATCTCCCCAAATTTTTTCGAAAGGTAGGGCGCAGCATCATCACGGCGAATTGTTTTTCCACCTCTCGGAATACAATCCCGAAAGGCGCCCGTCGTTTTCTTGACGTTGCCCGCCAAGCGGCGCAATCCTTGAGCAAATGCGCCGGCGTGCCGAAACCGGATCGTTCAGAAGCGCAATGGAGGGTCCTGCATTGTGCGGGAGCGACAGGAGGACCGCAGATGCAGATGACCATGCTCAACGGCATACGGGTGCACTTTGCCCTGTCCGGCCCCAGCGGTGGCCCCGGCGGTGCCTCCGGCGATGGCGCCCCCGATGGCCCTGCTGATGGCCCCAAGGATGGCCCTGCCATTGTTCTTGCCAATTCGCTGGGCACCGATCTGCGGGTCTGGGACGCGATGCTGCCCTATCTGCCCGCCGGCATCCGCCTTTTGCGCTATGACAAGCGCGGCCATGGGTTGAGCGAGTGCCCCGCAGCGCCCTATGACATGGCCACGCTGGTGGCCGATGCCGAGGCGCTGATCGACCATATCGGGCTGAAGAAGGTCCTGTTCGTGGGCCTGTCGGTGGGCGGTCTGATCGGCCAGGGCCTGGCGGCCGCGCGCCCCGATCTGGTCGGATCGCTGGTCCTGATGGACACGGCTGCCCGGATCGGCACGGTGCCGATGTGGGATGAGCGCATCGAGGCGATCAATCGCGGTGGCATTGCGGCGATCGAGGAGCAGATCCTGTCGCGCTGGTTTTCCGAGGCGTTTCGCAGCGAGCGGCGAGATGAGCTGGCCTTGTGGCGCCACATGCTGTGCCGCACGCCCGAGGATGGCTATCTGGGCTGCGCCTATGCCATTCGCGATGCCGATTTCACCGAGGCGACCGCGGCCCTGTCGATGCCGGTGCTGGCCATGGCCGGCGAAGAGGATGGCTCAACGCCGCCGGCACTTGTCCAGGCAACGGCCGAGAGCATCGCGGGTGCCCGGTTCGCGCTGATCAAGGCTGCGGGCCATCTTCCCTGCGTCGAGCAGCCGGAGGTGACCGGCGCGCTGATTGCCGATTTTGCCCGCGAGACCGGCCATGTCTAGCGGCGGGCGCCATGCGCGCGGCATGATCATGCGCAGGCGGGTTCTCGGCGATGCCCATGTCGACCGGGCCGAAGCCGCGAAAAGCGAGCTCGACCAACCCTTTCAGGAGCTGATCACCGAGGGGGCATGGGGCTCGGTCTGGGCCCGATCGGGTCTGAGCCTGCGCGACCGGTCGCTGATCACGCTGGCGCTGTTGGCAGGGCTTGGCAATGATGCCGAGATCTCCATGCATGTGCGCGCCACGGCCAATACCGGGGCCACGCCGGAGGAGATCATGGAGGCGATGCTCCATGTCGCGATCTATGCCGGCGTGCCGCGCGCAAACCATGCGATCAAGATCGTGAAGACGACACTGGCCGTGATGGCGGCCGAGACGGCGGCTAAGGCGGCGGCTAAGACAGGGGCCGAGACGGGGGCCGAGACGGGGACAGAGACGGGGGCCGAACAGCCGCCCGATGCGTCTGCAGAGGCCCCGCAATGAGCCAAGGCGCCAGGCCTCCCTGCATCATCTGCGTCGCGATCACCGGCTCGCTGCCGACCAAGGCCAACAACCCCGCCGTGCCGATCACGGTCGATGAACAGATCGAAAGCACCCATGAGTCGTTTGAGGCCGGCGCCAGCATCGCCCATTGCCATGTCCGCAATGACGACCAGAGCCCGAGTTCGGATCCCGAACGCTTTGCGCGGCTCAAGGAGGGGTTGGAGCGGCACTGCCCGGGCATGATCGTGCAGCTTTCCACCGGCGGGCGCAGCGGCGCCGGCTTTGCCCGCGGCGGGATGCTGCCTTTGGCGCCCGACATGGCCTCGCTCTCGGTGGGGTCGAACAATTTCCCCACCCGGGTCTATGAGAACCCGCCCGATCTGGTGGACTGGCTGGCAGGCGAGATGAAGACCTATGGCGTAAAGCCCGAGATCGAGGCCTTTGACCTCTCGCATATCTTCCAGGCCGTTGCGATGAACCGGGACGGGCGCATCCCGGGCCGGCTCTACATCCAGTTCGTGATGGGGGTGAAGAACGCCATGCCCGTCGATCGCGGTGTCTTTGAGTTCTACATCGAAACGGTGAAGCGGCTGGCGCCCGAGGCGCAGTGGTGCGCGGCCGGGATCGGGGCGGGGCAGCTCACGGTCAATGAATGGTGCATTGCCGCGGGCGGTCACACCCGCACCGGGCTTGAGGACAATGTGCGGCTGGACCGCGACCGGCTGGCGCCCTCCAACGCCGCCCTGGTCAAGCGCGCGGTCGCGCTGTGCGAAAAGCATGCGCGGCCCGTGGCAGACTGGCGCGCAGCGCGCCAGATCCTCGATGTGCCGCTGAAGGCCGGCTGACAGCAAATGGCGGTCTCGCCCTTCGACAGTGCGATCTTTGGCACGCTTTATGGCGATCCCGAGATCGCGCCGCTTTTGTCCGATGCGGCTTCGGTTCGCGCAATGATGCGGGTCGAGGCCGCACTGGCCCAGGCGCAGGCCGGGCTTGGCATGATCCCGCGTGACGCGGCCGATGCCATCGCACGCGCGGCTCAGACCGGCCAGGTCGATCCATCGGCGCTCGCCGCCGGCACGGCGCGCGATGGTGTGCCGGTGCCGGCCTTCGTGACGGCCATGCGCGCGATCCTGCCCGAGGCGGCGGCGCCATGGCTGCATTTTGGCGCCACCAGTCAGGACATTCTCGACACGGCGCTGGTCCTGCAGCTTCGCGAGCTTACCGATCTGCTCGCCCTCCGCCTGGCCGAGCTGCTTTCAGCGCTTGCGGGCCAGGCCGATGCGCACCGCCACACGGTCATGGCCGCCCGCACCCGCGCGCAGATTGCCACGCCAACCCTGCTGGGCGCGCGGATCGCGGTCTGGGGCGCGCCGGTTCTGCGTCAGCGCGACCGGCTGGCCGAGCTGCGCCCACGCCTCCTGCAGGTCAGCATGGCCGGCGCGTCCGGCACGCTGGCCTCCATGGGCCAGCACGGCCCGGCGGTGGCCCGGGCCATGGCCGATCGCCTTGGCCTCGGCTGCGATCCGATCCCCTGGAACGCCGCGCGCGACAGCATCGTGGAGTTTGGCGGCTGGCTCACCACCCTCATCGGATCGATGGCCAAGATCGGCGCCGACCTGATCCTTCTGGGCCAGACCGAGCTGCGCGAGATCCGCGCCGGGGCCGCCGGCGGCTCCTCGACCATGCCGCATAAGACCAACCCGGTGGGGCCCGAAACCCTGGTCGCGCTGGGCCGCGCCGCGCCCGGGCATCTGGCCGGGCTGCACCAGGCGCTGATCCATGCAGGCGACCGCGACGGCGCGGCCTGGGCTGCGGAATGGCACGCCCTGCCGCCGCTCTGTCTCGCGGCGGGTGCCGCAACCCGCCATGCGCTCAGCCTGGTCCAAACGCTTGAGGCCGACCCCGACCGCATGGCGCGCAGCATGGCCGACACACAGGGCCTGATGATGGCCGAGGCTGCGAGCTTTGCCCTGGCCGCCCATATGCCCCGCCCGCAGGCCCAGGCCCTCGTCAAGGCCGCCTGCCAGGAGGCCGCGACCAGCGGCACAGCGCTCCAGACGATCCTTGCTGCAAAAACCGACGCGCCGCTTGATTGGGAGGCCGTCTTCGACCCGGCCCGCTACACCGGCATGGCCCCGGACATCATCGAGGCGTTTCTCGCCCGATCCCGCCTCATATCGGGCTAGAGCGCCTGCCGCGCCCGGACCTGGCCCGCCCAGAAGCAAGCCCCGCAGAAGCCCCTGCAGAAGCCCCCCCGGGGCACCGGCCGACATCCTCAGAGCCCGCCCGCCATCTTCTTCTTGGCAAAAAATACTCACATCCTGACCTGGCCGCATACGCACCCTCGCCGTGACGCACCCTCGCCGTGACGCACCCCCGCCGTGACGCACCCCCGCCGTGACACACCCCCGCCGTCACGCACCCCCGCCGCGACGCGCCCCCGCACCGGGGTTTCATCCGATCTCCGGCCTAGAACTTCTCCACCCAGGGGCGCAGCGTCAGCTCATTGGTCCAGGTGGAGCGGTGCTGGCGCGCCAGCCCCAGATAGGCCTTGGCGATCTCGTCGGGGTCCAGCATCGGATCCTCGGGCGCTTCTGGCGGCAGGGTGTAGCGGTCCGATTTGATCCCGCCATCGATGTTCACATAGGCGATGTGGATGTTCTTGGGGTGCAGCTCGCGCGCCATGGATTGCGCCAGCCCGCGCAGCGCGAACTTGCCCATCGCAAAACTCGCCGACAGCGCAAAGCCCTTCTCCCCGGCCGAGGCTCCGGTGAAAAGCACCGTGCCATGCCCCATCTCCAGCATGCCGCGCACCGCCTGCTGGGCGACCAGAAACGCGCCATAGGCCGTGACGTCGAGCGCCTTTTTCACACCCTCCGGGTCGATCTCGGCGATCGGCCCGCGCACCCGGAAGGAGGGGTTGTAGACCACCAGTTCCGGCGCCTGGGGAAGCGCGGCAAAGAGCCCGGTCACCGCCGCCGGGTCCGATGCGTCGCAACCATGCGCCTTGGCCCCGGTCGCTGCCACGATACCCGCCAGTTTTTCGGGGCTGCGGGCGGCCAGCGCCACGCTGTAGCCCTCCGCTGCCAAAAGCCGGGCCAAGGAGCCGGACAGGCCCTCGCCCGCGCCCACGATCAATGCCAGTGCCATTGCCTACCCTCCTGTCCGATCCCGCATCGCCGCCTGCGCATCGCGCAGCCGCTGCCGCTCGCTTCGCCGCATCTGCCAGGCGCCCAGAATGACACCTGTGGCAACGACCGCAATGATGATCGTGCCCAGCGCATTGATGTCGGGCGACACGCCCAGCCGCACCTTGGAATAGACCACCATCGGCAGGGTCGAGCTTTCCGGGCCCGAGACAAAATTGGCAATCACCAGATCGTCGAAACTCAGCGTGAAGGCCAGAAGCCAGCCCGAAACGATCGCCGGCGCGATCACCGGCAGCGTCACCTCCAGAAAGATCCAGGGCTGCCGTCCGCCCAGATCGGCCGCCGCCTCCTCGATCGACCGGTCGAAATCGGTGAGCCGCGCCTGCACGATCACCGCCACGAAGGCAAGGCAGAAGGTGGCATGTGCAATGACGATGGTCAGCGTGCCGCGCCCCGCCGGCCAGCCCAGCATCTGCTCCATGGAGATAAAGAGCAGCAGAAGCGAGAGCCCCGTCACCACCTCGGGCATCACGATGGGCGCTGTCGCCATGCCCGTGAGCAACAGCCGCAGCCGGAAGCGTCCGAAGCGGGCCAGCACATAGCCCGCCAGTGTGCCCAGCACCGTGCCGATGGTCGCGGCCAGCACGCCGACCTGCACCGAGACCCAGGCCGCCTGCAGCACCTGATCATTGGCCAAAAGCGCGCCGTACCATTGCACCGACCAGCCGCCCCAGACGCTCACCAGCTTGGAGGCGTTGAAGGAATAGACCACCAGCACCAGAAGCGGCACGTAAAGCAGCGCAAACCCCACCGCGGCCGCGGCGATCAGCCAGCCCCGCCCCGTCAAACCGCGGGCCTCATCGCTCGCCCCGCAGAATGGGCGCGCTGCGCAGGATCATGAAGGGCAGCACCAGAAAGCCCAGCATCGCAATCGCCACGGCCGAGGCCACCGGCCAGTCGCGATTGTTGAAAAACTCCGTCCAGAGCACCCGGCCGATCATCAGCTGATCGGGCCCGCCCAAAAGGGCCGGGATCACGAACTCGCCCACCGCCGGGATAAAGACCAGAAGGCAACCGGCCAGGATCCCGGGCAGCGAGAGCGGCAGCGTCACCTGCCAGAACGTGCCCAGCCCCGAGGCGCCCAGATCGGATGAGGCCTCCAAGAGGCTCTCGTCGAGCTTTTCCAGCGTCGCATAGAGCGGCAGCACCATCAGCGGCAGGTAGGAAAACACAATGCCCAGATACACTGCGAAATCGGTCTGGAGGAACTGCACAGGCTCGCTCAGCAGCCCCGCCCAGATCAGCGCGCCGTTCAGAAATCCCTGCGGCGAAAGCAGCCCGATCAGCGCATAGACCCGCAACAGGAACGAGGTCCAGAAGGGCAGCACCACCAGCATCAGCAGCGTCATGCGGGTGGCCGGGCCGGAGCGCGCGATCAGATAGGCCATCGGATAGGCCACGATCAGGCACAGAACGGTCGAGACCGCCGCCACCCAGATCGAGTTGAGATAGGCGGTGACATAAAGGCTGTCGGAGGCCAGGAAGAGGAAATTCTCGAAACTGCCGCGATATTCCGGCAGCAGCCCCTCGCCCCAGACCAGCACCGGGTCATAGGGCGGCTGCGCGAGCTGCGGCTCGGCCAGGGCCACATAGAAGACAATGCCAAAGGGGATGAGGAAGAAGAGCAGCAGCCACAGCGTGGGCACGGCGATGACGAGCGTCCGCCCCCAGCGGCCCATCATGCGCCCAGCACCAGGGCCGCATCCGGCGCAAAGTCAAAGCTGACCTGCGCGCCCCAGTCGATCTCGCTTTCCGGGCCGCGCATCCGGTTTGACCGCGACACCCGGACCAGCGTGTCGCTGCGCTCAAGCTTCAGACGAAACTCGGTCATATCGCCGAAATACGCATATTCGGCGACCGTGGCGCGATAGGGCAGCGCGGCGGGGTCGGGCGAGATGTCGATCACCTCGGGCCGCAACGCGAGCCAGGCGGGGCTGCCGGCGCCGGCCTCGCCCGGCACGGTGAGCTCGACCTCCAGCGCGGGCACCCGCACATGGCACTGTCCCGCAGAGGCCGGGCCCAGGGGCTCGACCTCGATCAGCGTCACCGTGCCGATGAAATCGGCAATGAAGCGGTTCTTGGGCCGCTCATAGACCTCGCGCGGCGTGCCCACCTGGATCAGCTTGCCGCCATCCATCACCCCGATGCGGTTGGCCAGCACCATCGCCTCTTCCTGATCATGGGTGACGACGATGAAGGTGGTGCGCAGCCGATCCTGGATCTGCATCAGCTCATACTGCGTCTCCGAGCGCAGCTTCTTGTCGAGCGCGGAGAGCGGCTCGTCGAGCAACAGAACCTCCGGCTCCTTGACCAGGGCCCGGGCCAGCGCCACGCGCTGCCGCTGCCCGCCCGAGAGCTGATGCGGCTTGCGCCCGGCCAGATCGGTCAGGCGCACCAGATCGAGCATCCGCGCCACCCGGTCGCGGATCTCGCCCCCCGGGCGGCGCTGCTGGCGCAGCCCATAGCCCACATTGCGCGCCACGCTCATATGCGGGAAAAGCGCATAGGATTGGAACATCATGTTCACCGGGCGGTCCGCCGGACCCACCCCGGTCATGTCCCGCCCGCCGATGCGGATTGCCCCGGCATCCGGCGTCTCGAACCCCGCCAGCATGCGCAAAAGGGTCGACTTGCCGGAGCCCGAGCCGCCCAGCAGGCAAAAAAGCTCACCGCCGGCAATCTCCAGGCTGAGATCATCAACGGCCGTGAAGGCCGAAAAGCGCTTGGTGACGCCGGCGATCGTGACAGGGCTGCCGAGACTGCCCTGGGGCGTGCCCGAGGAAATGCCCGTGGAGCTGCCCGGGGGCGTGCCCGGGGAACTCCCCTGCCCCGCCATGGACGGCGCCTTGGAGAGCGTCCCGGGCGACGGCGCCGAGGCCGCGCCCGGGGTCAACGCATCGCCGGTCATTACTGGCCCGTCTTCACCTGGGTCCAAAGCCGGTTCACCACCCGGTCGGTCCGCGCATTGTAGACCTCCGAGCCCCACAGGCGCGACTTGGCCGCCTCGGTCGGGAAAATGCCGGGGTTTTCCTTCACCTCAGCGTCGACCATCGCCATCGAGGCGGCATTGCCATTGGCGTACCAGACATAATTGGTGATGTCGGCGGTGATCTGCGCATCCATGATGAAGTTGATGAACTGATGCGCGAGTTCGGGATTTGGCGCGTCCTTCGGGATCGCCATCATGTCGAACCATTGCAGCGCGCCCTCATCCGGGATCACATATTCGATGGAGACGCCATTGTCGGCCTCCTCGGCGCGGACCTGGGCCTGGAACACATCGCCCGACCAGCCCACGGCCACGCAAATGTTCCCGTTGGCCAGATCGTTGATGTATTGCGAGGAGTGGAAATAGCGGATGTGGTCGCGCACGCCCTGCATCACCTCGGCGCCCTTCTCGAAATCCGCGCGGTCGGTCGAGCGCGGGTTGGCGCCGGCATAGTTCATCGCCGCGGGCAGCATCTCGGTGGGCGCATCCAGAAACGAGATCCCGCAATCGGCCAGCTTCTCGGCATATTGCGGGTCAAAGACCAGGGCCCAGGAATTGGTGGGCGCATCCTCGCCCAACCGCTCGGCCACCATATCGGCATTGTAGCCGATGCCGGTCGTGCCCCACATATAGATCACCGAATGGGCATTGCCGGGGTCATAAACGGCGGCATTGGCCATCAGATCGGCATCCATATTGGCCAGGTTCGGCAGCTGCGCGGCGTCAAGCTCCATATAGACCCCGGCCGCGATCTGACGGCGCAGGAAATCCGAGGTCGGCACGACAATGTCATAGCCGGTATTGCCGGCCAGAAGCTTGGCCTCCAGCACCTCATTGCTGTCATAGACGTCGTAATTGACCTTGATCCCGGTCTCGGCCTCGAACTTCTCGATCGTGTCCTCGGCAATATAGTCCGACCAATTATAGACGTTCAGAACCTTGTCTTGCGCCGCAGCACTGCCCGCAGCAAGGGCGATGGCCGAGACGGCCAACCAGCTCAGTTTCATGCGATTTCCCCGTCAGACGATTACGTCAAAACTCTTCCCTTGCACTGCACTATAACAGCGCCGCGGAGGACAAAAAGCGGAATGTGGCACGCTGAGCAGCCATCTGTGTTGCGGAAATCGGCCGGAAATCGCAACTTTCGGCTGCAAGCGCGATGCCCAACGACAGAATTTTACGCGCAAACCGGGTTGACCCACCCGATCAGGGTGGTAAGACGCCAATGTGAAGGAGAGGTCGATGACCACGATGGTTCTCGTAATTGGATGGCGCGCGGCCCGACGGAGGTAAGGAACCTTCGGCGACCGTGCGCATACGCCCCCCAAGCGGGGGTTTTTTTATGCCCGGAAGGAGCCGGGCGCAGACTGAGGAGGCACGCAGGATGACCCAACACATGACCGGCGCCGAGATCGTTGTTCAGGCCCTCAAGGACCAGGGCGTGGACACTGTATTCGGCTATCCCGGCGGGGCCGTGCTTCCGATCTATGACGAGATCTTCAAGCAAAACGACATCCGCCACATTCTGGTGCGCCATGAGCAGGGCGCCACGCATATGGCCGAGGGCTATGCCCGCTCGACCGGAAAGCCCGGCGTCGTGCTGGTCACCTCGGGCCCGGGGGCGACAAATGCGGTGACCGGGCTGACCGATGCGCTGATGGACAGCATCCCGATCATCGTGCTGTCGGGCCAGGTGCCCACCTTCATGATCGGCAATGATGCGTTTCAGGAGGCCGATACGGTCGGCATTACCCGCTCCTGCACCAAGCACAATTGGCTGGTCAAGGAGACCGACCGGCTGGGCGACACCATCCACCAGGCCTTTCATGTGGCCATGCAGGGCCGGCCCGGCCCGGTGCTGGTCGACATTCCCAAGGATGTGCAGTTTGCCACCGGCGCCTATGCCGGCCC
>JBCBKN010000117.1:0-11439 GCA_038521775.1 Pseudomonadota bacterium
CAATGCGGGCCATCAGCGTCTCGACGCTGCGCCTGGCGATTGCCGCGTAGTCCTGGGCAACAGTTGTGAGCGACGGGCAGGTGAAACGCGCGAACGGGTGGTCGTCATGCCCCGCGATGCGCAGCTGCGCCCCGTCCGCGCGGCCCACGCTCAGCCCCAGCTGATAGGCCGCCGCGAGCAGACCGATCGCCAGCCGGTCATTGCTGCACAGAATGGTGTTTGTGGCCGCCGCCGCCTCGCCGAGCACGCGCAGCCCCTCGCGATGCCCGATATCCTCAAAATCCCAGCCCTGGCCGGAGACCTGGATCACCTGCGGGCTGAGGCCCAGCCCCTCCATGCTGGCCAGATAGGCCGCGCGGCGCCGATTGGCGTTCGGATTGGTGGGGGTGCGCATCTCAAAAAAGCAGGGCGGCGTGCCGGTCTTGCACAGATATTCCACAATCAGCGGCACGCTCTGGTCATTGTCGGAGCCCACAAACGCCTCGCCAAGCTCGGCAATATTGCTGTCAAACAGCACCGTCGGCACATCCCGGCAGAATTTCTCGATCACCGACCGGTTCGAGGCGCGGCCGAGCGGTGCCAAAAGCGCGCCCGCGGGTTTGAGCGCGCGCAGATTGTCGAGGATCTCGGCCTCGAACTCCGCCCCGCCATGGGCGCTGAAGAGGATCGGCGAGAACCCGGCATCGATGCAAAGCTGCTCAACATTGCGTGCAATCTCGGCAAAGAACGGATCGGCCAGATAGGGCACGACGATGCCGACATTCTTCGTCAGCCGGCGGTTCACATTCACCGCATAGATATTGGGCCGGAAGTCATACCGGGCGAGGGCCGCTTCGATCCGCGCCCGGGTCGAGACGCGCACGCTCGCCGGATCGTTGAAGTATTTCGAGACCGTCGGCCGCGATATCCCGCTGAGCGCGGCGAACTCCTCCATATTCCTGATTTTCTGCCCGCTCATCGTCGAACCCGAGACCCAAGTTTTGTCAGACGCGCCACGTCCAAGCGTGGGTATCGGGTGTTGTGGCCCGACAAGGGCCGGTGCGCCAAGGAGAAAGTGTCATCTGCCGGAGCTGTGACCTCGCCGCGGGCTGGAGCTGTGACCCGCGCCCGGGCTGGCGCGTGGGCCGGCGTGCGGGTCGGTTCGGTGGCCGCGCCGCTCAGACCGACACGGCGCGCAAAAGCTCGCTGCGGTCGATTTCGCCGGCGCGGCCGCCAAGCTTCCGCGCGCCCCGCTCGAGCACGACAAAGGCATCGCCCAGCTCGAAGGCAAAGTCGAAGAACTGCTCGACGAGCACGATCGCCATCGTGCCGCGGGCGCGCAGGGCGCCGATCACCTCGCCGATCTGCTGGATGATGTTGGGCTGGATGCCCTCGGTCGGCTCGTCGAGCAGCAAGAGCTTGGGCTCGGTGACCAGCGCGCGGGCAATCGCAAGCTGCTGTTGCTGGCCGCCGGAGAGATCGCCGCCGCGGCGGTTCAGGAACTGTTTGAGGATGGGAAAGAGCGCAAAGATCTCCTCGGGCACCCGCCGACGGTCGCGCGGCAGGCAGGCAAAGCCGGTTTCGAGATTTTCCTGCACGGTGAGGAAGGGGAAAATCTCGCGCCCCTGCGGCACATAGGCGACGCCTTTCTGGGCCATGGCATGGGCGGTGGCGCGGCCGATCTCCTCTCCGTCAAACAGCAGCCTGCCGCCGCTGCGCGGATGCGTGCCGGAGATGGCTTTGAGAAGCGAGGTCTTGCCCACCCCATTGGTGCCCATCACGCAGGTGACCTTGCCGCGATCGGCCACGATGTCGAGCCCGTGCAGGATCTGGCTGCCGCCGTAATGCAGGGTCAGCCCCTCAACGCGCAACAGCTCATCGGCCAAGATACACCTCGATGACCTTTTCGTCGGATGTCACATGGTCGATGGAGCCCTCGGCCAGCACCGAGCCTTCATGCAGCACCGTGACCTTGCAGCCCAGCCGGCGCACGAATTCCATATCATGCTCCACCACCACCACCGCGCGGGTCTTTGCCGCCTCGACCAGCAATTCGGTGGTGTGCTCGCGCTCGGCCGGGGTCATGCCGGCGGCCGGCTCATCGACCAGCAAAAGCCGGGGTTCCTGGGCCAGCAGCATCCCGATCTCCAGCCATTGCTTCTGGCCATGGCTCAGCTCGCCGGCCTTGCGGGCCAGGGCAGCGGCAAGCCCGATCTCCTCGGCAAGCTCGGCCACCCGGTCGCGATCCGCGCGGCTCGCCCGAAAGCCCAGCACCGCAAACGGCCCGCGGGGTTTTTTCAGCGCCAGCATGAGGTTTTCGGCCACGCTCTGATCCTCAAAGATCGTCGGGCGCTGGAATTTCCGGCCGATCCCCTCCTGCGCGATGCGGCTTTCGGACATGGCCAGCAGCGAGACCGATTTCTCGCCCCAGATCACCCGGCCGTCATCGGGCCGGGTCTTGCCGGTGATGATGTCCATGAAGGTGGTCTTGCCCGCGCCATTGGGGCCGATCACCGCGCGCAGCTCGGCCGCCCCGATGGAAAAGGTCAGGTTGTTGATCGCCTTGAACCCGTCAAACGAGACCGAGACGCCCGACACCTCCAAGAGCGCGCTCATGTCTCGGCCTCTTTCTCGCGCAGCGATCCGGCATCGGGGCCCAGATCGGCGCCATGGCGTTCGGGTGTGCGCCGCTCGGTGATCAGATCGAAAAGCCCGCCGATGCCTTTGGGCGCAAAGAGCGTCACCAGCACGAAGGAGAGGCCCAGAAGCACCGTCCACCAATCGACCCATTGGATGGTGGCAAAGCCCAGATTGACATCCGGCGCCCCGCCCCCGGTGAACCAGGTGGAGACGAGCGAGACAAACGCTGCCCCGATCACCGCGCCGTAAAGCCGGCCGCGCCCGCCGATCGCGACCCAGACCGCCAGATAGATCGAGGCGATGGGCGCGATCTCGGCCGGGTTGATGATGCCCGCCTGCGGGTAGTAGAGCGCCCCCGCGATCCCCGCGATCACGGCCGTGAGGGTGAAGATGGCGAGCTTATAGGCCTCGACCGGATAGCCCAGAAACCGCACCCGGCTTTCGTCATCGCGGATCGCCCGGATCACCGAGCCGAACTTGCCCGACACCACCCAGGTGCAGAGCACATAGCCCAGGCCCAGCGCCAGTGCGGAGGCCCAGAAGAACCACAGCGACACGATGGATTGCGGCACATCGTCGAGCCCGGGCAGGTTTTGCAGCCCCGAGAGGCCGTTATTGCCGCGCAGCCCGCTGTCGTTCTGGAAAAGGTAAAGCGACAGCGCCAGCGTCATCGCCTGGGTGAGGATCGAGAGATAGACCCCCGTCACCCGGCTGCGAAAGGCAAGCCAGCCAAAAACCAGCGCCAGAAGCCCCGGCACCAGCACCACCGCGGCCAGCTGCAGCAACAGCGAATCGGCGACCGCCCAGATGGGTGGGAATTCCGACGCGCCCACCACCCCGAAAATCTGGTTGGCAATGGCGTCCGAGACCTCTTGCGGCGTGGGCGGCAGGGCGGCCGAGGCCAGGCTTTCGACCACGATGATCTCGGTGCGGGCATACATCAGCCACATGCCGATCGCGTAGCCGCCAATGCCGAAGAAGGCCATATGCCCCAGCGAAAGGATCCCGCAATAGCCCCAGACCAGATCCATGGCGAGCGCAACGAGGCAGAGGCAGAGCGTCTTGCCCAGGGTTTTGACGAAGCTGGTGGAAACGAGCCCGATCCCGAAGGCTTCGGACAGGAGCGTCACCCCGATGGTGAAGATCCCCAGAAGCGCCAGGAAAATCAGCACCGAGGGGTGGCGGGCCACAAACGGTCGGCGGGCGGGGAGTGCAGCATCGCTCATCGCATCACGCCTCCGCCGCCCGGCCCTTGAGCGCGATGATCCCGCGCGGCCGGAACTGGATGAAGAGGATCACAAAGAGGATCATATAGGTCTGTGCCGCGAGGGTGTTGGAGGGGTTGAACCACTCGATCCCCTTTTGCAGCACGCCCACCATCGAGGCGCCCAGAAGCGTGCCCCAGATATTGCCCACCCCGCCGACCACCACGGTCATGAAGCTCTGCACGATGTAATCGGCCCCCATCTCCGAGGTCACCTTGGCATAAAGCCCGATGGCCACCCCGGCGATGCCCGCGATGCCCGAGCCAAAGCCGAAGGTCAGCATGTTGATCCGGTCTGGATTGATGCCCATCGAGGCGGCCATGCGCGGGTTCTGCGTGACCGCCCGCACCTCCAGCCCCAGCCGGGTGCGGTTCATCACCAGCAAAAACAGCGCCAGGAACAAAAGCGCCAGCACGAAGATCGCGATGCGGATATAGCTGATTGAGACGATGTCATTGACGATGAGCGAGCCGTCGAGCCAGCCCGGCGCGGTCAGCGGCCGGGCCTGGGTGCCAAAGATGTTCTTGGCGATCTGCTGGAGCGCGATCGACACCCCGAATGTGGCCAGCAGCGTCTCAAGCGGGCGGTGATAGAGCCAGCGGATCACCAGCCGCTCCAGCGCCACCCCGGCCCCGAAGGTCACCGCAAAGGCCAGCGGGATCGCCAGGATGATCGAGAGCGTGTAATCGGGCACGATCTGCTGGACCACAAAGCCGGTATAAGCGCCCATCATGATGAACTCGCCATGGGCCATGTTGATCACCCGCATCACCCCGAAGGTGATGGCAAGGCCGATGGCGGCGAGGAAATAGATCGAGCCCAGCGAGACCGCATCCAGCACCAGATCGATGAACTGGTTGATCGCCACCTGCGTCTCGATGCCCGCCAGCACGTCGGCCGCGGCCCGGGCCACCTCGGGCGGGGCGCCCACGAAGCGCTCGAAAAAGACATGCGCCGCCAGCGCCGCGTCGATGTCTCCCGGTGCGGCACTGGGTGGGGCCAGCCCCGCCCGGGCCAGGGCTGCATAGGCAAGATCGCGCGCCGCCTCGCTGTCAAGCTCGGCGAGCTGGACCCCGCCGACCTGGCCATCGGCGATATTGGCAATCAGCGCCTCGCGTTTTTGCGCCGGCGTCACGCGCGGCACCGCCAGCCCCTTGTCGACGAGCAGCGCATGCGCCTCGGCCCGGCTGAGCGCGGCGCTGCCCGGCTCCAGCACCGCCGCGATATCGGGGCCGGAGGGGCGGGATGTCGAGACATCCAGCGCCCTGGCCAGCAACGGGTTCAGCGCGGCGCGCACATCCACGCCCAGATCGCCCGAAAACCCCTCAATCGCCGCAATCCGCTCCGCCGGATCTTCGGCAAATCGGATCGTCAGCAGCCGCTCCAGCCGCGCCTTGCGCGCCCGCAGGCCCGCATCACCCTCGCTCTCGATCGCCCCGCGCAGCGCGGTCAGATGCGACGGCTCGGCATCGCGCTCGATCGCGTCCAGCGCCGTGGCGCGGTTGGCGGGATCGGGATCGCTGAGCTGGAACTGCACCAGCGCCGCCCCGATCAGCCCGCGGATCCCGCTATTGGGTTTGAGCTGCTTGAAGCCCTTATCGGCCACCTCGGCGATCTCGCGCCCATCGGCAAAATCGAAGATCCGGATGGTGCGCCGGTCGATCTCCTCGGCAAACACAAAAAGCCCGGTCTCCTTGTCGCGCCACATCTCCTTGGCGCGCCATTTCTCCAGCACGAGCTGGGCCTGGGGCAGACCGGACCGCGCCAGCGCATCGATGGCCGGACCGATGGTTCGGCGCGAGCTCTTGGCGATGATCTCGCCATGCTCCTGCAACAGCAGCTGGATCGGCGCGCGCGCCTCTTGAGCATGGGAGGATGCAACGCCGCCGGGCACAGCCAACAGCATCAGCAGCCCGGTCACCCAGTGTCCGACGCGATGCACCCCCCTAAGCCCCTTCTTCTTGGCAAAAATACTCCCGCCGGAGGCGTCCCCACGTCACCGCAGCGCCACCGGCGGGAAACGGGGCGCAACCGCGCCCCCAAACCAGCTCAGTAGTTCGATTTGATCTGAACGCAGCTTTCGGTCTCGGTGTTGTACATGCCGCAGCCCAGCTCGGCCCAATCCGATTTCAGCACCGCCGATTCGGGAAGGTAATCGGTCCAGGCATCGCCCGGCACTTCCTCGGTCTGGCTGATAATGTCGAACTGGCCATCCTCCTGGATCTCGCCGATCAGCACCGGCTTGGCCAGATGATGGTTGGGCAGCATCACCGCGGTGCCGCCGGTCAGGTTCGGGAACTCCTGACCATACATCGCCGTGCGCACCGCATCGACATCGGTGGTGCCGGCCGCGGTGACCGCATTCACCCACATATTGAAGCCGATGTAATGGGCCTCCATCGGATCATTCGTGACCCGCTCCTCGCCCATGCGATCCTTCCAGGCCGCGACCCAATCCTCATTGGCCTCGGTGTCGGCCGACTGGAAGTAGTTCCAGGCCGCCAGATGACCCACCAGGTTGGAGGTGTCGAGGCCCGAAAGCTCCTCCTCACCGACCGAGAAGGCCACAACGGGGATGTCATCGGCGCTCACACCGGCCGCGGCGAGCTCCTTGTAAAAGCCCACATTCGCGTCGCCATTGATCGTGGAGATCACGCCGACCTTCTTGCCGTCCGCGCCAAGCGCCACGACATCGGCCACGATCTTGGACCAGTCGGAATGCCCGAAAGGCGTGTAGTTCACGAAGATGTCTTCGGCCGGAATGCCCTTGGAGAGCAGATAGCTTTCCAGGATGTTGTTCGTCGTGCGCGGATAGACATAATCGGTGCCGAGCAGCGCGAATTTCTCAACCTCAAGCTCTTCAAGGAAGTAATCCGTGGCCGGGATCGCCTGCTGGTTGGGCGCCGCACCGGTGTAAAAGACGTTCTTGGAGCTTTCCTCGCCCTCATACTGAACGGGATAAAACAAAAGGCCGTTGAGCTCTTCGATCACCGGCAGAACCGATTTGCGGCTCACGCTGGTCCAGTTGCCAAAGATCACGTCGACCTCGTGCACGGTCAGCAGCTCGCGCGCCTTTTCGGCAAAAAGCGGCCAGTCCGAGGCCGGATCGACGACCACCGCCTCAAGCTCACAGCCCAGCACGCCGCCGGCTGCGTTTTGCTGCTCGATCAGCATTTCCATGGTGTCTTTGAGCGTGGTCTCAGAGATCGCCATCGTGCCCGAGAGCGAGTGCAGCACACCCACCTTGATCGGGCAGTCCTGCGCAGCAGCCGGCACAGCGGCCGTCATCAGCAGCGCTGCGGCGGCAAGTGTCAGTTTTCTCGACATCGCGGTCCCCCTTGCGTGTCGCGCCCGGTCGCGAGAGCAAATTCTGCAGCTCGACGCCTGGGCATTTTTCAGGTCAGCGCGCGCCAAACCCGCGCCGAGGGTGACCTCCTCGACATCGGGCATGGCACACAGGTTACACGAGCGTGGGTGCCCGCGCCGGGATGATTGGTCAAAAAGCGGTCAAGGCGGAACCGTCCGGCCATCTCACGGACGGTGTTTTCGGCCTGCCTGCCCAGGATAGTCGCAAAAAGGATAGGTTCGCCCAAAAAACAGGCTCAAGCCGCTCGGCTCTGGACAATCCAGTTCTGGACCTGTCGCAATTCGGCGTCAGTGAGATCAAAATGATGCTTGGACCGGCGCTGCACCATGTCTTCGGCCGTCTGCGCCCATTCATGCGCGGCCATCCAGGCCGCTTCTCGGGCAAAGAACAGCCCGCCGAACCGCTGACCCAGATCGTCGACACACTGCGCGCCCGCCAGCAGCGCCTCGGCCTCGGTTCCAAAGCTGCGCGCATAATGACGCGCGAGGCCTGCGGGCAGCCAGGCATGGCGGGCCTGAAAATCGGCCTGCCAGGCGTCAAAATCGTCCCCCGGAACATCGCCGCCCGGCAGGGGCGCCTGCGCGGTCCAGGGCCCGGTCATCTGCGGAAAGCAGGGGCCAAGCCGGGCAAGTGCTGCCTCGGAGAGCTTGCGATAGGTGGTCAGCTTGCCCCCGAATACCGAGAGCAGCGGTGCGCGGCCGTCAGCGCCCGGGGCGGCATCGCCATCCAGCTCGAAGCTGTAATCGCGGGTCACCGCCGAGGCGCCCTTGGCGCTGTCATCGTCAAACAGGGGGCGCACGCCGGAATAGTCGGCGACGATGTCTTGCGGGCGGAACCCGGTGACAAAATAGCTGTCGAGGATGCTCAGCAGATACTCGGTCTCCTGCGCGTCGATGGCCACATCCTCCGGGCGGCCATCGAAGGGGATGTCGGTCGTGCCCACAAGCGCCAGATCGTCGAGATAGGGATTGACGAAAATCAGCCGTTTGTCCGGCGCTTGCAGCACATAGCCATGGCTGCCCTGCCACCAGCGCGGCAGGATGATGTGCGAGCCCTTGACCAGCCGCACCCGCTTTTGGGCGTTCACCCCGGCCACCGCGCCCAGCACCTGCTCAACCCAGGGACCGGCGGCATTGAAGATCGCCCGCGCCGCGATCTCGCGCGGGCCAGTTGGCCCCGACAGGGTGACGCGCCAGAGCCCGCCATCGCGGTGCGCCCGGGTGACCGCGGTGCGGGTCAAAACCTCGGCGCCGCGGCGCGCGGCATCGACCGCGTTCAAAACCACCAGCCGCGCATCGTCGACCCAGACATCGTAATAGGCAAAGCCGTGGCGATAGCCCGGGCGCAGCACCGCACCTTCAGGCGCGCGATCGAGCCGAAGCGCCGCGGTGCCGGGAATGCGGCGGCGCCCGCCGAGATGATCATAAAGGAAAAGCCCCAGCCGGATCAGCCAGCGCGGGCGCTGCTGCGGCGAATGCGGCAGGATCAGGCGCAGGGGCCGGGCCAGATGCGGTGCGGCATCCAGCACCACCTCGCGTTCGATGAGCGCCTCGCGCACCAGCCGGAACTCATAGTATTCAAGATAGCGCAGCCCGCCATGGATGTATTTGCCCGAGCGCGACGAGGTGCCCTGCGCCAGATCGTCCTTTTCGGCCAGCAGCACGCGCAGACCGCGCCCGGCCGCGTCGCGCGCCGTGCCGGCCCCGTTGATGCCGCCGCCGACGACCAGCAGGTCATAGGGCCGGTCGCCGCTCGAGGCCTCAGCCATCTCGGGCCCCTGTCCGCGTCGCGGTCAGCATGGTGTCAGCACGGGTTGAGGGCCGGTTCACCGGCCAGCCAGCGGCGCACCTCTTCGGCCGCGGCGGTGGCAGCGATTTTCACGGTTTTGAGCGAGGCGCCGGCAATATGGGGCGTGAGGGTCACATTGGGCAGGCTCAGAAGCGGCGCGTCGGGCGGCACAGGCTCGACCGAGAAGGTCTCCAGCATCGCGCCGCGCAAATGACCCTCGGCGAGCACCTCGTAAAGCGCGTCGTAATCCATCAGCGGCCCGCGCGCCGTGTTGACCAGCGTCGCCCCCGGCTTCATCGCCCGCAGCCGCGCGGCGCTCATCATCCCGCGGGTCTCCTCGGTCACACGCGGGTGCAGCGTCACGACATCGGCCTGGGCCAGCAGCGCGTCGAGCGCGACCATCGTCACGCCGTCGGCCGTATCGGCGGGGTCGAGCTGCACATAAGGGTCATGCACGATCACCCGGCAGCCAAAGGCGCGCAGGAACCGCACGACCCGGGTGCCGACATTGCCATAGCCGATGACGCCGACGGTCATCTCGGACAGCTCCTCGCCGGTGACATCGGCGCGGAACAGATCGCCGCGATACTCGCCCCGGCGTAGCGCATCATGGCCGCGGGTGATGTTGCGCGTCTCGGCCAGAATGGCGCCGATGGTGAACTCGGCCACGGCCGAGGCGTTGCGCCCGGGGGTGTTGACGACCGTCACGCCATGTTCGGCGGCGGCCTTCATGTCGATATTCACCGGCCCGCCGCGCGACACCGCAACCAGGCGCAGCCCGGGCAGCGCCTCAAAGATCGAGCGCGAGAGCGGCGCGAGATGGGTGACCAGCACCGGCGCTTCCCCGACATGGCCGATCACCTGTTCGGGGGTGCCCATATATTCCTTCAGCCCCTCCATCCCCGGCACGGCATAGCCATGTTCCATCGGCGCGTCGGGCCAGGGCAGTTCCAGGCCGCGGCAGGTGATGCCGGCGCCGCAGGCCTCGTGCAGCGCCTCCTCAAAAAGGGCGGGCAGCATGAAGCGGTCGCCGATGATCGCGATCTCGGTCATGCAAGCTCTCCCCCATGGCTGAGTGCCGCACCGCTGTCGCGGTCGAAGATGTGCAGGTCCTGCGCGTCGATGGCCAGGCCGATGGCCGATCCCGGCGCGGCGCGGGCCCGGTCATGGGCGACCGAGACGATCGTGCCGGCGGCGAATTCGGCGGCAATATGGGTCTGGTCGCCCAGCCATTGATTGACCGTCACGCGCGCCGGCAGCCCGCCTTCGGCCAGCCGCACGGCATGGGGCCGGATGCCGATCGCAAGCGGCGGGGCCTGCGCGAGCCTTGCGCGCAGCGCATCGGGAAAGGCCGTGTCGGGATAGCCCAGCGTGACCCCGCCGCCGAGCGCAAAGTCAAGCCGCCCTTCGCTCAGCCGGATCTCGGCGGGAAAGACGTTCATCGGCGGCTCGCCAATGAAGGTGCCGGTAAAGAGGTTCGCGGGCCGGTCCTTCAGCCGCGCCGGGGTGTCGAATTGCTGCAGCTCGCCCGCCTCCATCACCGCGATGCGGTCGGCCAGGGCATTGGCCTCGGTCTGATCATGGGTGACCAGGATCGCCGTCAGCCCGCGCTCGCGGATGAAATGCTTGATGCGGCCGCGCAACAGCGCGCGCAGCTGCGGCTCAAGCTGGCCCATCGGCTCATCGAGCAGATGCAGCGCCGCGCCGCGGATCAACGCGCGGCCCAGGCTTGCGCGCTGCTGCTGCCCGCCCGAGACCGAGGCGGGGTAGCGGTCGAGAATATCCCCGATCTCCAGAAGGGCGGCGATCTCCTCGACCCGGTCGCGGATCTGCGCGGCCGGCAAACGCTCGGATTTCAGCGCAAAGGCGATATTGTCGCGCAGGGTGAGCGGGGGGTAGAGCGAGTAGCCCTCAAAGGCCATCGCCACCCCGCGCCGCGCGGGCGCCAGCCGGTGGATCGGCGTGCCGTCCAGCGTGATGCGGCCGGCGCTGAGCTCCTCGAACCCCGCGATCATCCGCAGGGTGGAGGTCTTGCCGCAGCCCGAAGAGCCCAGCAGCGCCACGATCTCGCCCTGTGCGATGTCAAGGTCGAGATCGCGCACCGCCGTCACGGCGCGCTGCCCCGGGTTGAACACCTTGCTCACATTCTCAAGCGCCAGATAGCTCATGCCGGAACGCCCTTCTGCGCCTTGCAGGTCACCGGATCCGGGAGCAGCCGCGCGCCGGTCTCGCGGTCAAAAAGCACGGCTGCCGCACCGTCGATGGCCAGATGCGCGGGGCCCGAGGCGGGGCCGGGCATCCCCGCGGGGCGCGAGACCAGAAGCTCGCGCCCGCGCAGCGTCTGGGTCAGGGTGACGGTCTTTTCGTTGAGCGGGGTTTCGGCCTCGATCTCGACAGGAA
>JBCBKN010000118.1:0-11406 GCA_038521775.1 Pseudomonadota bacterium
TCGGGGATCGCATAGTAGGAGCGCACAAGCTCCAGCGCTTCGCGATCGGCAAGCGGATCGCCCGCCGGCTCCGGCGCGTCGATCGCATCGCCGGCCTCTTCCTGCGCGCCGTCGAAGAAAAAGCTCACCGACACCGACAGCGCCTGCGCGATGTCCCAAAGCCGGGAGGCGCTGACGCGGTTCATGCCGGTTTCGTATTTCTGGATCTGCTGGAACTTGATCCCGATGAGGTCGCCAAGCTGCTGCTGCGTCATCCCCACCATCCATCTGCGGTAGCGGATGCGCTTGCCAACATGTACATCGACCGGGTGTTTCATGCCCCGAACTCCTGATTGTCATCTCTGCTGACATCAAAGATGCATGTTGCGTGCCAACTCTGCTCGGACCGTCCGGAAAATCTAAAAATCGGTCGAATCCAACGGCCCTGCAGCGTTTCGTCCAGCGCGACGACCGATAATGGTTCGGCTACCTACGCGAAAGCACGCAGGCTGCCAATTCAATTTAAGATTGATTTGCAAAATGCAATGCATCTTGCGGAGGAGTGGCGGGCCGCCGCTTCATCGAAGGCGGGAGCCGGCCCATTCGCCCGGCACCATATGTTGCGATATGTTGCGTGGCTGTTACCGATACTGCGCCGCAGCCATATGGAGGGCGGCCGCCGGTCACACGGCCTTGTCGCTGCGCGCCGCACGCTTGCGCGCATGGGGGTCGAGCAGCGCCTTGCGCACCCGCACCGCCTTTGGCGTCACTTCGACCAACTCGTCATCATTGATGAAGGCGATCGCCTGTTCGAGCGTCAACCGGGCCGGCGGGGTCAGCGTCACGGCATCATCCTTGCCCGCGGCGCGGATATTGGTGAGCTTCTTGGCCTTGAGCGGATTGACCTCCAGATCATTGTCGCGGCTGTGCTCGCCGATCACCATGCCCTGATAGACCTTCTCGCCCGGGCCGATGAAAAGCCGACCCCGCTCCTCCAGGTTCCAAAGTGCAAAGGCGACCGCCTCGCCATCCTCCATCGAGATCAGCACGCCGGCATGACGCCCCGGGATCTGGCCCCGCCAGGAGGACCATTCCAGAAACACCCGGTTCATCACCCCGGTGCCGCGGGTGTCGGTCAGAAACTCGCCATGATACCCGATCAGACCGCGCGCCGGCACATGTGCCACGATGCGCGTTTTGCCAACGCCGCCGGGGCGCATCTCGGCCAGCTCGCCCTTGCGGGTGGCCAGTTTCTCGACCACGACACCGGAATAGGTCTCGTCGACATCGATGGTGACCTCTTCGATGGGTTCCTGGCGCTGGCCGCCCTCCTCACGGAACACAACGCGCGGGCGCGAGACGGACAGCTCAAACCCCTCGCGGCGCATGTTCTCGATGAGCACGCCCATCTGCAGCTCGCCCCGCCCCGAGACGATGAAGGCCTCGCCGCCGGCGGTCTCCTCGACCCGGATCGCGACGTTCGATTCGGCCTCGCGCATCAGCCGGGCGCGGATCACACGGCTTTGCACCTTGTCCCCATCGCGTCCGGCAAGCGGGCTGTCATTGATGCCCATCGTGACGCTGATGGTGGGCGGATCCACCGGCCGGGCGGAAATCGGCAGGTCCAGCGCCAGATCGCACAGCGTGTCGGCCACGGTCGGCTTGGTCATGCCGGCCACCGCGACGATGTCGCCGGCGCGCGCCTCGTCCACCGCCTGGCGCGACAGGCCGCGAAAGCCCAGCAGCTTGGAAATGCGAAAGCGCTCGATTTCCGTGCCTTCGCGCGACAGCCCCTTGACGGTCATGCCCGGGCGCAGCGTGCCCGCCTTGACCCGGCCGGTCAGCAGGCGGCCCAGAAAGCTGTCATATTCAAGGATGGTCGCCAGCATGGCCGCCGGCGCATCGACCGCCTCCTCCTGCCTGGGCGCAGGCACATGCGCGACAATGCGCTCAAAGAGCGGCGAGAGATTTTCGCGCGGCCCGTCCAGCACCTCATCGGCCCAGCCATTGCGGCCCGATGCGTAAAGCACCGGAAAATCAAGCTGTTCTTCGGAAGCATCGAGCGCGACGAAAAGGTCGAACACCTCATCAAGCGCGCGGTCGGGTTCGGCCTCTGCCTTGTCGACCTTGTTGAGCACCACGATCGGGCGCAGCCCCAGGGCCAGCGCCTTTGAGGTCACGAATTTGGTCTGCGGCATCGGCCCTTCGGCCGCATCGACGAGCAGCACCACCCCGTCGACCATGCCCAGGATACGCTCAACCTCGCCGCCGAAATCGGCATGGCCGGGCGTGTCGACAATGTTGATCCGCATGCCCTGCCAGTCGACCGAGGTGCATTTGGCCAGGATCGTGATGCCGCGTTCCCGCTCCAGATCATTGCTGTCAAGCGCGCGCTCGGCGACCTGCTGGTTTTCCCGATGCGCGCCGGATTGACGCAGCAGCCCGTCGACCAGGGTCGTTTTTCCATGATCGACATGGGCGATGATCGCGATGTTGCGCAAAGACATGGCTGCTCGATCCCTTCAGGGCATATGTGTTGCACCGCGACATAGTGCGGGCGGGCGATTCGGACCAGCCCGAAACGGCTTGACCCGCCCGGGCGGCGGCGGTCAGACTTTCGGCATTGGAGGTGACGATGCGATTTGCGTTTCTGGCCATTGCCGCATTGCTGGCCGCCTGTGGCGGCACGCGCCCATCAACCGACCCACAGCGCTGGGCGTACTGCGAGGCGGGTTTCGACGGCCCGGTCGTCGACGGGGTGACCATCGACGGCAAGGAGGTGCAGCGCGTTGCCTTGGCGCCGCAGGTGCTGAAGGTCAATGCCATCGACAGCACGCCCGCTGACGGGCAGGTCAATTTTCAACCTGTCCCGGCACCCCGGGTGGCGCTGGGCGATACGTGCAACATTGCGATGCTGCTGCGGCCCAGTCCCGACGGGATGATCCTGATCAACACCGACCGGCTGCGCCCGGATCGCCAGGCGCTCATGGCTGGCGAGGGTGAGCCGGGCGTTCTGCGCCTTGCCGCCAAAAGCTGGTGGATGATCGAGCTGACCCCGCGTGAGCGGACAGAGGCAGAGCGGTTCATCACCGCCGCCGCCGACCGGCCGGAGATCGACCATGAGGCCGACCTCCTGCTCAGCTTCTTTCCCGCAGCGCTGTTTTTCCCGCTGAAGGAATAGCCGGATGGCCTAGCCTTCGGGCGCGGCCTCGACCTTGGCTTTCAGCGCCGCCAGTCCGGTCTCATAATCGGCACCGACCATGCCGTCCATCATCAGCCCCATCCAGCGGGCGATCGGGTTCATGCCCAGATCGGTGGTAAAACCCCAGGTCACGGTGGTGACCTCGCCTGCCGGCGCGAGGTCGAACCAGGACACGGCGCTGCCCATCGGCCCGAAATCGAGCGCGGTGTCCACGCGCTTGTCCGGATCGATGGCGGTGATCGTCATCGAGCCATCGCCAAGTTCGGCGCTTTGCCAACGCATGATCTGGCCCGGGCCCGCCTCGGGCCCCTCGAACTCCTGCACCATATCAGGGTCTTGCGCCGACCAGGGCGACCAGTCCGAAAACGCCTTCAGGTCATTGATCTGGCTGAACACCGCGTCGGGTGCGGCCGCGATCTTGGTTTGCCGTTCGACCGTGACCTCGCGCGGCAGGAAGAAGGCGATGACGACAAGTGCCGCGACAAGCACGACCAGAATGCCGACACTGCGAAGAATGGTGCGCATGATGTTTCCCCCAATCTTGTGTGATTGGGGCGCAGTCTATCACGCTGCGGTGACGAATTCTCGTCTGACGGTTTCAACGACTTCCCAGATGCCGCGAAACCCGCGGCGCAGCGACAGGCTGTCGCCGGGCCCCAGATAGAGCGCACCGCCGCCATCGGGGCGCAGGATCGCGCGGCCCGACAGGATATGGGTGAATTCCTGCGCGTGCGTGTCGACCCGCCAGGCGCCGGGGCGGGTTTCGTAAATGCCCAGACGTCGGTCCGTGCCGGTTTCAACCTCCCAGCACATGCTGTCGGGCTGGCCCGAGACCACAGTGTCGGGACACGCGCGCACATTGCGCGGCCGTACGCCCTCTAACTCACTGTCATTCAGCAGCATCTCGCCCTCCGCACCCTGCCCTAACCATATGCCCTGTCGGCCTGTGGACAAGTGCGTTTCGTGAACTGCGACGTTTTTTTGCCATTTTTCGTAAACGCGTCGGCAATTCTCCGCTGGGTGCTGTTTTCCCTTCGCGGCGTCGTTATGCTGCGCGGCCATCGACATCGTTTCAGGAGGCCCGGCATGCGCTGCGCGCGGATCCACGAACTTGGCGCCGAACTGGTTTTGGAGGAGATTGCGCAGCCTGAGCCCGGGCCGGGCGAGGTGCTGGTGCGGGTCGCCGCCTGCGGGGTGAATTTTGCCGACACGCTGACGGTCAAGGGCCAGTATCAGGAAAAACCGGCTTTGCCCTTTGCCCCGGGCATGGAGATTGCCGGCGAGGTGGTGGCGCATGGATCGGGCGTCGCAGCCCCTGCGATCGGTCAGGCCGTGGCGGGCATGGCCGGGCAGGGCGGGTTTGCCGAATATGCCGTGCTGCCCGCCAGCGCTTGTCTGCCGGTGCCGCCCTCGATGCCCATGCGCGACGCCGCGGCCTTTCTGATCGCCTATGGCACCAGCCATGTCGCGCTCGACCATCGTGCGCATCTGCGCCCCGGCGAGCGGCTGTTGGTGCTGGGTGCGGCCGGGGGCGTCGGGCTGACGGCGGTGGAAATCGGCAAGCTGATGGGCGCTGAGGTGATCGCCTGTGCGCGCGGGGCCGAGAAGCTTGCGATTGCGCACAGCAAGGGCGCGGATCATCTGATCGACAGTGCCAGTGAGGATATTCGCGAGCGTGTGAAGGCGCTGGGCGGTGCCGATGTGGTCTATGACCCCGTGGGCGGCGATCAGTTCATGGCCGCCTTGCGCGCCTGCAATCCCGAAGCACGGCTGTTGCCGCTGGGTTTTGCCTCGGGCCAGATCCCGCAAATCCCCGCAAACCTGCTTTTGGTCAAGAACCTCACCGTCATCGGCCTTTACTGGGGGGCCTATCTGCGCATCGACCCCAAGGTGCTGACCCGCAGTTTCGCGACGCTGTTTGGCTGGTATGTCGAGGGCAAGCTTAAGCCCCATGTCAGCCATGAGCTGCCCCTGGACCAGGCCGGCCAGGCGCTGGAGCTGCTGACCAGCCGCAAGGCCACCGGCAAGGTCGTGGTGCTGCCCGGCGGCTGAGCCACCCGTCCCGAAGCAGCCTAATCAAACCCGGCGCAGCTTACTCCGCAGCCCGGGCCAGCCCGTCGCCAAAGGCATGCCGGATCATTTCGCTGAGCGCGGTGATCAGCCGGCCCCGCGCCCCGCTCGGGCTGCTTGCATAAAGATTGATGCGAAACTGCGGCAGATCGGGCAGCTGGCCGCCATGCCGCACCTGCTCAAGATGCAGCGGCACCATCGGCGCCAGCGACACATTGATGGCCAGATCGGCGGCCACCGTCGCCTCGACCGTGCGCGTGTCGTCGGAATTGACCGACATCTCCCAGGGCAGATCGGCGCGGTTGAGCGCGGCAAGCGTCGGCGCGCGGAAAATGCAGTGGTTCTCGAAGGCCAGCCGCATCGGCCGCGCGCGCCAGGCCGTGCCCTGCGGCACCCCGACCCAGACCAGCGGATAGATGTTGAGCGTCTCACCCCCCACATCGACCCCGTCTTCGGTGGTCAGGATCAGATCCGGCTCGCCCGAGGCAAAGCGGCGCTTGAGGTTGCGTGTGTAGGAGCTGACCAGATGCACCCGCACCTGCGGATAGGCAATGTGGAAGCGCTGCAGCACCTGCGGGATATAGGGATAGACGATGTCATGCGGCACGCCGAGGACGATCTCGCCCTTCATCGTGTCATCGGTCAGCCGTGCAACGGTTTCATCGTTAATTGCAAGCATGCGGCGCGCGCCCGAGGCAAGCTGTTCCCCGGCCGATGTCAGGCTGACGCCGCGGCCCGCCCGCTCCAGCAGCTGAACCGCAAGAAGCTCCTCCAACCGCTTGATCTGCATGGAAACGGCCGATTGCGTGAGGTTGAGCCGCGCGGCTGCGCGGGTGACGCCTCCGGTTTCGGCCACCGCCACGAATGAGCGCAGGGCGGTCAGATCGAGATTTCGGATCATATATCACACTCCCTGATGGCACCCTTCACAAACATTCGTTTCACTAATCGGGTGTAACACTCCACATACATCAGCGTCGGTGATTGGCAAGACCCTGTCAATCAGCAAACGAAATGGAGAGCATCATGGCACAGATCAAACTTCAGCCTTTGGCGCGGCCTTCGGGCGTTGGTGCTGGCGGTGTGATTGCAGGCGCGCTCAGCGTCCTACGCCTCGTCGTGCGCTGGGCCGACCGTGCAACGCAGCGCAGCCGGCTTGTCGAGCTGGATGAGCGGATGCTGAAGGATATCGGCATCAGCCGCGAAGACGCCAATATCGAGGCGCGCCGCCCGTTTTGGCAGTGACGTTTTGCCAGTGACGTTTTGCCAGTGACGTTTTGGCAGTGACGATCCCGGCCCGATCGCAGCGCCAGCCGCTGCGGGACGGGCAATTCGGGGGCGGGTGCGGGAGATTGCCCGCCCCGCTCCTCCCCACAGACGACCTTTCCTAGCCGCCCGTCTCCGACCACGCATTTGCGCCGGCCCTGTCGTCCAGGCTGTAACGCGCAAGCTCGGTATAGACCGGCCCGCCCGATCCCAGATCCGAGCGGAAGAGCGAAAACTCCGAAACCTGACGCGGTCCCCAGCGCAGCCCGGCCCGCGCCGCAAGCCAGGACGACATCCTGGGCCCCCGTCCCGCGCCGTTTGAAAACCGCGCGATGGTGACATGGGGGGTAAAACGCTCACGCCGCTGCGGGACCCCCGCATCATGCGCAACCCGCAGCACCTTCTCGCGAAGACGCGTCAGCGCCGGGTCGCTGCGCAGGGCGGCATAGAGCACGCGGGGCCTTCCCTCGCCGAACATGCCCAGCCCGTCGAGACAAAGTTCCGGCGCCGTGCCGTGGATGGCGGCCAGCCCGGCATCGAGATCGGCCGCCACATGGCGGTTGCACTCATCCAGAAAGGCCAGGGTCACATGCATGTTCTCGGGCGGAACCGGCCGGCCCTCGGGCAGACCCTCAAGCAGGGCGTCGAGCACATCCTCGGCATCGAGCGGCAGCTTTATCGCAGCAAAAAGGCGCATCGATGCTCCATTTGCCAGCGCGGCCGCCCTGTCAACCGCCAAAAAGCTGCCCCGACAGCTTAGACCCGCGGTGGCGGCGGGCGCCGGCCGCCGCAAGGCCGGCCCGGACCGCGCAGCGCTCAGGATTTCGGGGCGTGCGTCTCGATCATCTGCAGGACCAGCGGACCCAGATGCGCCACGATCCGGGCCACACCCTCGGCATTCGGGTGGATGCCGTCGGCCTGCATCAGGCCCGCAAACTGCGCCGGATCCTGCTCGGTTGAAATGCCGGCAAGGAAATTCGGGTAGAGATAGGCGCCATGCTTTTCGGCGAGCTCGGGATACATGGAATCGAAATCCGCCTTGTATTCGGGCCCGTAATTGAGCGGTGCGGGCAGCCCGGCCAGAATCGCGGGCGTGTCCCGCGCCGCAAGCTCGGTCAGGATCGCGTCGAGATTGGCACGGCTCTCCTTAGGGTCGATGCCGCGCAGCATGTCGTTGCCGCCCAGCTCGACAATCACCGCATCGACCGGCTCGCTCAGCGTCCAGCTCAGCCGGGCGCGCCCGCCGGCGGTGGTGTCTCCCGACACGCCCGCATTGACGACGGTGACCGGAACCGGGCTGTGCGTGTTCAGCCAGGCCTCAAGCTGTGCGGGAAACCCCTGTTCGACCGGCAGGCCAAAGCCATGGGTCAGCGAGTCTCCCAGCGCGGCGATCACAAACCGCTCTTCAGCGCGGGCCGGAACGGTTGCGATCACTGTCACAAAAACCATCAGAGCGAAGCGCTTGAGGTTCGCGCCCACCGCCCCATATGCCAGCGCAGCACGCCCAAAGCGCGAGAGGATCCTGATGACCGACCCCGTTCTTGATGTGAAGGGCGTCACGCTTCGCCTCGACGGCAATGCAGGCCCGGTGGACATTCTGCATGGCATCGACATGACGGTTGCGCGGGGCGAGGCGGTGGGGCTCATCGGGCCGTCGGGCAGCGGCAAATCGTCTCTCCTCATGGTCATGGGTGGGCTGGAGCGCGCCACCGGCGGCAAGGTTGCGGCCCTGGGCCAGGACCTGTCGGCGATGGATGAGGACGCGCTGGCCCGGTTTCGCCGCCAACATATGGGCGTGGTCTTTCAGTCTTTCCACCTGATCCCGACGATGACTGCAATCGAGAATGTGGCAACCCCGCTGGAACTTGCCGGCGATGCGGATGCGTTCGACAAGGCGGCCGAGGAGCTGGGCCGCGTCGGGCTGGGCAAGCGGCTCGACCATTACCCCGCGCAATTGTCGGGCGGCGAGCAGCAGCGCGTGGCCCTTGCCCGCGCCGCGGCCCCGCAGCCGCAGATCCTGCTGGCCGATGAGCCGACGGGAAACCTTGATGGCACCACGGGCGAGGCGATCATGGATCTGCTCTTTGGCATGCAGTCGCGCGGTGCCACCATGGTGCTGGTCACGCATGAGCCGGTGCTGGCCCAGCGCTGCGACCGGGTCGTGCGTCTGCGCGACGGACGGGTCGAGCGCGATCAGCAGCTTGAGGCCGCCGAATGAGCGTCGCGTTCAAGATCGCGCGGCGCGAGCTGCGCGGCGGGCTGAAGGGGTTTCGGATCTTTCTGGCCTGTCTTGCGCTGGGCGTCGCGGCGATTGCGGCGGTGGGCACCGTGCGCATGGCCATTCAGGAGGGGCTGTCGCGCGAAGGTGCCGCCATTCTGGGCGGCGATGTCGAGCTTGAATTCACCTATCGCTATGCCAGTGAGGCCGAGCGTGCCTGGATGGACGCCCAGGCCATCAGCGTCTCCGAGATCGCCGATTTCCGCTCCATGGTTTCGGTTCCCCGTCCGGATGGCGACCGCGACCGTGCGCTGGTGCAGGTCAAAGGGGTGGACGAGGTCTACCCGATCTATGGCGAGGTTATGCTCGACCCGCCCATTGCCATGGCTCAGGCACTGGCGGTGCGCGACCAGCCGGGCATGGTGGCCGAGCGGGTTCTGGTCGAGCGGCTGGGGCTCGAGATCGGCGACACCATCCGCATGGGCGTGCAGGATTTCACGCTGCGCGCAATTCTGGAGCGGGAGCCGGATGCGGCCGCGGCCGGGCTGGGCTTTGGTCCGCGGGTGATCGTATCGACCGAGGGGCTGGCCGATAGCGGCCTGCTGGCGCCCGGCACGCTTTTTGAGACGCAGTACCGGCTGCGCGTGCCCGACGACACCAACCTCAACACGCTTTACGCCGAGTTGCAGGCGGCGTTTCCCGACAATGCCATTCGCTGGCGCGACCGCAGAAACGGCGCGCCCGGTGTTGCCAATTTCGTCGAACGCCTGGGGGCGTTTCTCATTCTGGTCGGGCTGGCCTCGCTCGCCGTGGGCGGGGTGGGCGTGTCCTCGGCCGTGCGCGCCTATCTGGAGGCCAAGACCGAGACCATCGCCACACTCAAGACCCTGGGCGCGCAGGGCAATATGATCTTTGCGATCTATCTGGCGCAGATCGGCGTCCTCACGATGATCGGCATCGCGCTGGGGCTGGCGCTGGGCGCTGGCCTGCCGGCTCTGGCGGGGCCGCTTCTGGATGACATGCTCCCGGTGCCGGCGCTCTTTTCGGTCTATCTCTCTCCGATGATCGAGGCATCGCTTTACGGGCTGCTGGTGGCGCTGATCTTCACGCTCTGGCCGCTGGCCCGCGCGCGCGACATCCGCGCGGCCGCACTCTTTCGCGAGGTTGGCGGCGCGACCGGCTGGCCCCGGCCGATCTATGTGGCCATGGTCGTGGTGCTGACCGCCACGCTGGTTGCCCTGGCGGCCTGGTTTGCCGGCGTCTGGCAGCTCGCGCTCTGGGCGGCCCTGGGCGTGATGGTGAGCCTCGCGCTGCTCTATCTCTCGGCCCTTGCCGCGCGCTGGGTCGCACAGCGCCTGGCACGCAGCCGTCTGGTGCGTGGCCGGCCGGCATTGCGGCTTGCCCTGGCCTCGGTTGGCGGGCCGGGCGGCGAGACCGCCTCGGTCGTGCTCTCGCTTGGGCTGGGGCTCACCGTTCTGGCCTCGGTCGGGCAGATCGATGCCAATATGCGCGGGCTGATCGACCGCGATCTGCCGGATGTGGCGCCGGCCTTCTTCATCGTCGACATCCAGAACCACCAGCTTGAGGGCTATCTCGACATCGCCCGCGCGCAGGAGGGGGTGACGGGTGTTGAAACCGCGCCGATGCTGCGCGGCATCGTCACCCAGCTCAAGGGCATTCCGGCCAGCCAGGCGCCGATCGATCCGGCCGCCTCCTGGGTGCTCAGCGGCGATCGCGGCGTGACCTATTCGGCAACCCCGCCGCCCGGCACCGAGATTGTCGAGGGCGCCTGGTGGCCCGAGGATTACTCCGGCCCGCCCCTTGTGAGCTTTGCCGAGGAAGAGGGCCGCGAGCTGGGCCTGGCGATCGGCGACACCATCACCGTAAACGTGCTCGGCCGCGACATCACCGCCACCGTTGCCAGCTTTCGGGTGGTGAATTTCCGCGACATGGGCATCAACTTCCTGATGGTGTTCGACCCCGGCGTGATGGCCGGCGCGCCGCACACCCATCTGTCGACGGTCTTTGCAGAGCCCGATGCCGAGGGACCGCTGCTGCGCGCCGTGGCCGAGGCCTATCCCAACATCACCGCGGTGCGGGTGCGGGACGCGCTGGGCCGCGTGACCGAGGCGCTGGGCGATCTGGCCACCGCCACGCGCTGGGCGGCGGGTGCGGTTCTGGTCACCGGGTTTGTGGTGCTGATCGGGGCAGCTGCGGCGGGCGAGCGCCGCCGGATCTACGAATCTGCGGTTCTCAAGACGCTTGGCGCCACGCGACGGCGCATCCTGTCGAGCTTTGCGCTGCGCGCCGCTCTGCTGGGGCTTTCGGCCGGATTGGTGGCGCTTTTTGCCGGTGCGGTGGGTGCGTGGTCGGTGATCACCTATGTGATGCAGGCGCAATTCACGCTCGAGCCGGCCTCGGCGGTGCTTGTGGTCGTGGGCGGGGCCTCGGCGAGCCTGATTGCAGGCCTCCTCTTTGCTCTTCGCCCGCTGGCCGCACGGCCCGCACGGGTGCTGCGCGCACGCGAGTGAGAGGTGCTGTGCGGCAAAACCGGCTGCTGTCCAGCCCTGCCGCCGGCTTCGGCGCTGACAGCGGCTTCCGCGTTGCGAAAATGCGCTTGAACCGCGCGCCAGGACGCTTGAAAACCGTGGCAAAAATACCAAACTACACA
>JBCBKN010000119.1:0-11383 GCA_038521775.1 Pseudomonadota bacterium
AGCGCGAACCCGGCATCCGCGGCCCGCTGCAAAAGATCCGTGTCCTCCGGCGCGACCACATCGTGCAGCTCCAGCCTCACATCCGCCGCAAGCAGCCCGCGGCGCAGCAGCTCATCGGACAGACGCTCCAGATAATCGGTGCGCGCCAGCGTTGCCCGGCTGACATTGAGCGCCAGCCGCGCGCCATCGCCAAGTGCGGCCCGAAGCGCGGGAAGCTCGTCGATCCCGGTCGTCATGGCCGCCAGATCGATATCCTCCATAATCCCCGCCTCGCTCGCCAGCACAAAGAACTCGCCCGGCGCCAGAACGCCGCGATCGGGATGGCGCCAACGCATCAGCCCCTCCAGCGCGGTGACCTGCCCGGCGGCAAGATCGAATTGCGGCTGGTAATGGAGCTCGAACTGCGCCTGGGTCGAGGCCTGGGCCAGGTCGGAGAGCAGCGACTGCCGCTCGAAATGCTGCGCGCCCAGCGCCTCATCATAGATCAGCGCGGTCTGCCCGGACGGGCGCGCGTGGTTCAGCGCGATGTCGGCCTGCTGCAGCAACCGGCTGGACTGGTACTGCCCGGGTTCGGACACCGCAATTCCGAACCGGACGCCCAGGCGCACCCGGCATCCGCGCCAGGTCATCGGCTTGCACAAAAGCTCGGCCAGGGTCTCGACCTCGGACAGCACCGCCCGCGCATTGCTCACATCGGCGCGCACGATCAGAAACTCATCGCCGCTGGCCCGCGCGACCATCGAGCTTTTGCCCAGCAGGCTGGAGATGCGCTTTGCCACCTCGCGCAGCACCGCATCGCCGGCCGCCAGCCCGAGCGTGTCATTGACCTCCTTGAACTGCTCCAGATCGAGATGGATCAGCGCCGTGCGCCCATTGGTCTCGGCCGCCCGCGCCAGCGTCTGGGTCAGAAAATCCGACAGGCTCGCGCGGTTGGCGAGCCCCGTGACAATGTCGATACGGGTCAGCTGATGCAGCTCATCCTTAAGATGCTGCAGCTCGGTTTCGCGTTTGATCAGCTCGGTGACATCGCGCCAGACCGACAGCACATGCTCGCCCAGGCCCGAAATCTCATGGCGGAAATGGCGGATCTCGATCCAGGCCGAGCCGCCGGTTCGAAGCACGATCTCGTTGATCCGGTTGAGCCGGAACTCCGGCTTTGCCGGATCGAACCGGAACGCATCAAGCGCGGCGGGATCGACGGTCTTGCCGGGCTGCAGGATCAGACTGTCGGGATGCCGCCCCCGCAGCTCCTCCAGCCCATAGCCGGTCATCCGCCGCAGCGCCGGGCTCGCCCATTCCACGCGGCCCTGAATGTCCTGCAGGATCAACGCATCATTGGCAACGCTGAGCGCACCGCGAAACAGCGCCCATTCCTGCGACACGTTCTGGGCGGCCTCCAGCTCCTCCATATTGTCGGTGACATCGCGCATCGAGACGACGATGCGCCCCTCCTCCTCCCGATCCGGCGATTCGACCAGGGCAAAGCCAAGCTGGCTCCAGAACCGCTCACCCTCGCGGGTCACCTGCTCAACGGTCTGAAACCCTTCAAAAAGATCGGAGCTCGGGTCATAGCGAAACCGCGCCGCCTCGCGCGCGGTGGGCCGCGTGTCGGGGGGCAGCAGAAACTCCTGCGGGCGGCGGCCCAAAACCTCGTCAAGCGGCCAGCCGGTGATCTCGGTAAAGGCGGGGTTGGCCCATTCGATGCGCCCGCGCAGATCCTGGATCAGGAGACCGTCGGGAGAATGGCCGGCCACCATCGCCGGGGCGCGGGCGTCGCGGCGCAGCCGCTCATTCTCGCGCCGCAGCACATCGGTGTTCACATCACCCCTGTCGAGGGGCCAGATCACCGGGCGCAGCACCAGGCCAAGCAGCGCGCCCAGCGGGACCCCCACCGCCAGGGCAGGATGCATCATAAGCTCGACAAGGCCGGACATGAGCAACGCCCCGGGGCAACCACGATTGCCTCAACCCCATAGCGCCAGCGCAATAATAAAGCGTTGATCGCCGGGCGATATTGCCCGCCACCGGGCGATAGGGCGCCTCAGGGCACCTCGGAGCGCCTCGGGGCGCCTCACTCAGGGCGCCTCAGGGCGCGACAATCGGCTGAGCCTTCAGATCGGGCGCGCGCGGGGTCAGCCCGGCAAAAAGCGTGCCCTCCTCAAACCAGCTGCGCGGCGCCGGCGCACCCCAAAGCGTCTGCCGCTGCGGGTCCTTCAGGTCCCAATGAATGGGCTCCAGATCCGGATCGACGGTCTGATAATCCGAGCAATAGATCTCGATCCGATGCCCGTCCGGGTCCCGCACATAAAGAAAGAACGCATTGGAAATCCCATGCCGCCCCGGCCCGCGCTCCATATGCGCCAGATAACCGGTCGAGGCCATCATGTCGCACAGATCGATGATCGCCATCGGATGCGGCACCCAGAACGCGATATGGTGCAGCCGCGGCCCCAGCCCATTGGTAAAGGCAAGGTCATGCACCCCGCCCTTGCGGTGCATCCAGGCCGCCCAGAGCGCGCCGGTCTCGGCATCGGCGGTGTATTCGGTCATCCGAAACCCGATCTCGGCATAAAACGCCGCGGCCGCGTCGACATTGGGCGTAAAGCAGTTGAAATGGTCGATGCGCAGCGGCTTGACGCCGGAATAGAGCCCATAGCGCTGATGGATCGGCGGCAGCCGGTCCATATGGTGATAAAACTCCAGCGGAATGCCCTGCGGGTCCTGCGTGCGCAGCGTGCGGCCCTGATGCGGGCGCTCGACCCATTCGGTGGGCAGGTCGCGGGTCTCGAAAAAGGACTGGGCCCGGTCGAGATCCGCGTCATCGAAGGTCTTGAAGGCCAGCGCATGGGCCTGGGGCGCATCGGCCGCCTGCAGAACGACGCAATGATGCCCCCGCTCCTCCATCGCGCGCAGATAGACCCGCTGGGGCGTCTCATCGGTCACCTGCAGCCCCAGCACATCGGTGTAAAAGGCGCGCGAGGCGGCCAGATCGGTCACATCGAACTGGATATGGCTCAGCCGGATGGTGTTGAAGGCGGGGTAGAGATTGGGTTTGGGCAGCGGCATGGCGGCTCTCCTCAGGCGCCCAGACGGGGGATGGCATGGGTGCCGGTGGCAAAGCCGACATGCTTTTGTTCCATGTAAAAATCGAAACTATAGTCGCCGCCATCGCGGCCGATGCCGCTGGCCTTGACCCCGCCGAACGGGGTGGGCAGATGGCGCACATTCTCCGAATTGACCCAGATCATCCCCGCCTCCAGCCGCTCGGTCACCCGCAGCGCACGCGTGATGTCCTGGGTCCAGACATAGCCGGTCAGCCCATAGCGGGTGCCATTGGCAATCGCCAGGGCCTCCTCCTCGGTCTGAAATGTCATTGCCGTCAGAACCGGGCCAAAGATCTCCTCCTGCGCGATGCGCATCTCGGGCCGCGCGCCGGTGAACAGCGTGGGCTCGACAAACGAACCCGGCCCGTCGATGGGCCTGCCGCCCGCGGCAATGGTCGCGCCCTCCTGCCGGGCAATCTCGAAATAGGAACAGACCTTGTCGCGATGCACCGGATGGATCAGCGGGCCCACCTCGGTGGCCGGATCCAGCGGATGCCCGACCTTCAGCGCCCGCACCCGCTCGGCCAGCCGGGCGGTGAACTCCTCGGCAATGCTCTCCTGGACCAGCAGGCGCGAGGAGGAGGTGCAGCGCTCGCCATTGAGCGAATAGATCATGAAGACCACCGCATCGAGCGCCCGGTCGAGATCGGCATCCTCAAACACGATCACCGGGTTCTTGCCGCCCAGCTCCAGATGCACGCGTTTGAGCGTCGGCGCGCCCTGCGCCATCACCAGGCTGCCGGTGTGGCTTTCCCCGATAAAAGCAATGGCGCGGATATCGGGATGCTCGGTCAGCGCCACGCCCGCCTCCTCACCCATGCCGTTGACGAGGTTGAGCACTCCGGGGGGCAGACCCGCCTCCTCGCAGATCTCAACCAGAAGCCGCGCGGTCACCGGGCTGAACTCGGCCGGCTTGTGGACCACCGTGCAGCCCGCCGCCAGGGCCGGCGCGATCTTCCAGGTCGAGAGCATGAAGGGCGTGTTCCAGGGCGTGATCACCCCCACCGGGCCGATCGGCACCCGCGCGGTCATGTTCATCAGGGTGGGGCTGGGCAGGGCCAGCCCGTCCCGCGCCCCGGGCGCCCGGTCGGCAAAAAACCGGAAATTCTCCGCCCCGCGCAGGGCGGCCTTGGACATGAACCGCCAGGCCTGGCCGGTGTCCCAGCATTCCAGCGTGGCAATCTGATCGGCCCGCGCCGCGATGGCATCGGCAATGCGGTGAAGCAGGCGCTTGCGCTCGGCCCCCGGCATCGCGGCCCAGCCCGGAAACGCCGCCCTGGCCGCCCTGGCGGCCGCATCCACGTCATCGCGGGTGCCCTGTGCGACCTGCGCAATCGGGCTGTCATCAACCGGCGAGCGTGTTTCGAAGAACCCGCCATCCGCGGCCGGCATATCGCGCCCCGCAATCCGGTTCAGCACCGGCCCCCGGGCCAGCCGCGAAAGCTCGCTTTGCAGCCGATCTGTGTTACTTTGAAGGTCTGACATATGAGGCCCATTCTCCTCAAATACTGTTTAACTCGTTATCTTTCCGGTAACGTCACGTCAAGCATCGTCATTCAAGGATGTGTACGCCATTGCCTCCATGCCCCGGTTTCGACATATAAGCGAGATGCACATGCTCGAACCCGCAACCCCGTCCGATGATCTGTCGGCCCCCACGACAGATGCGCTTGCACCGGCAGGCTCACCCCACGCGCCCGGCATCCAGCCGACCGATTTGTCGTTGCCGATGATGCTCTTGCGCGCGCGCGAACTGGTCATGGAGCATTTCCGACCGTTTCTTTCGGAAAACGATCTGACCGATGCGCAATGGCGTGTGCTGCGCGTGCTGCACGAGGCCGGCGCGCTGGAACCGACCGAGATTTCGGTGCGCGGCCAGGTGCTGACCCCCAGCCTCACCCGCATCCTCAAAACGCTCGAGGGGCGGGCCCTGATCGAACGCGAGCGTCACCGTCACGACGGCCGGCGCCATCTGGTGCGCCTGACACAGGCGGCGGTTGAGCTGATCGACCGCCTCACCCCGCTCAGCCTGGCGGGATATCGTGAGATCGAGGGGCGATTCGGGCGCGACGAGACCAAGCGGCTGGTGGCCATGCTCACCGAGTTCTGCAACCGCTGAGCGAAGATCGACGCTCCCGCCAGCACCCTGGCCAGCACCCCGGCCAATACCGTGGCGCGCGCGCCCGCTCGAAACCTGGCGCGCACTCCGACACAGACATCCAAACTGGCACCCTGACCGGCACCCAGACCGGCGCTCAAACTGGCGCCCATACAGGCCCCCGACCCTAACCGGTCGTTTCGCTGGCATGGCCGGCGCTGTCATCGGGCAGTCCCGGCACCCCGCCGCGGTCGAAAGCCGCGGCCAGCAGCGTGCGGGTATAGCTGTCGCGTGGGGCGGTGAAGACCTGCGTGCCCTGCTCGACGATCTTGCCCTCGCGCATCACCATCACGCGGTGGCTCATCGCGCGGACCACGCGCAGATCATGGCTGATGAAGATATAGGCCAGGTCGTGATCGGTCTGCAGCTTGCGCAACAGCTCGACGATCTGCACCTGCACCGTCATATCCAGCGCCGAAGTCGGCTCATCGAGCACCAGGAGCCGGGGGCGCAGGATCATCGCCCGGGCAATCGCGATGCGCTGCCGCTGCCCGCCGGAGAACTCATGCGGATAGCGCTCCATCATCTCCGGGTCCAACCCGACCTCGGTCAGAATATCGGCAACCAGGCTTCTGGCATCCGCGTCATGGTCGATTGCATGCACCGAAAGCCCCTCGGCAATGATGCGCTCGACCGACATGCGCGGGCTGAGCGAGCCATAGGGGTCCTGGAATACGATCTGCATGTTGCGCCGCACCGGCCGCAGCGCCCGGCTGCGCAGGCCCTGGATGTCGCGGCCCAGAAAGACGATCGGCCCCTCGGACGAGACCAGCCGCATCAACCCCAGCGCCAGCGTGGTCTTGCCCGAGCCCGATTCGCCGACAATGCCCAGCGTCTCGCCCGCCCGAACCGCAATGCTGGCCCCGTCGACCGCCTTGATATGCCCCACGGTCCGGCGCAAAAGACCGCGCTTGATGGGAAACCAGATGCGCAGCGCGTCGGCCCGCACCACCTCCTCGGCCCCCTCGGGCACCGGCGCGGGCTGGCCCTGCGGCTCGGCGCTCAGCAGCATCCGCGTGTAGGCATGCGCGGGCCGGTCAAAGATCTCGGCCACCGCGCCCTGCTCGACAATCTCGCCCGACTGCATCACGCAGACCCGGTCGGCGATCCGCCGCACCACGCCCAGATCATGGGTGATGAACAGCATCGCCATCCCGGCATCGGCCTGCAGCTCCTTGAGCAGCGCCAGGATCTGCGCCTCGATCGAGACATCCAGCGCCGTCGTCGGCTCATCGGCGACCAGCAGATCGGGCCCATTGGCCAGCGCCATGGCGATCATCACCCGCTGCCGCTGTCCGCCCGACAGCTGATGCGGATAGCTCGCCAGCCGGCTTTCAGGGTCGCGAATCCCGACCCGGTCGAGCAGGTCGAGCGTGCGCTTCTCGGCCGCCGCCCCGCTCAGCCCCTGATGCAGCGCCAGGCTCTCGCCGATCTGGGTCGCGATCGTGTGCAGCGGGTTCAGACTGGTCATCGGCTCCTGAAAAATGAAGCTGATATCATTGCCGCGCACCTGGCGCAGCGCGGCCTCGGGCGCGGCGACCATCTCGCGCCCCTGATAGGTGACCGAGCCGGCGACCTGCGCCACATCGGGAAGCAGCGACACGGTCGAAAGCGCGGTGACCGACTTGCCCGACCCGGATTCGCCGACCAGCGCCACCGTCTCGCCGGCCGCCACATCGAACGACACGCCCTTGACCGCCCGGGTCACATTGACCCCCTGGCGGAACGACACCGTCAGATCGCGCACCGACAGCAGGCTCATGCCAGGCTCTTTCGCGGATCGAACGCGTCGCGCACACCCTCAAAGATGAACACCAGCAGCGACAGCATCACCGTAAAGGCGATGAAGGCGGTGAAGGCCAGCCAGGGCGCCTGCAAATTGTTCTTGGCCTGCAGCGTCAGCTCGCCCAGCGAGGGGTAGGCGGGCGGCAGCCCATAGCCCAGAAAGTCAAGCGCGGCGAGCGAGCCGATCGATGCGGTGATCAGAAAGGGCATCAGCGTCAGCGTCGCGACCATCGCATTGGGCAACAGATGCCGGAACATGATCACCGCATTCGACACGCCCAGCGCGCGCGCCGCCCGCACATATTCAAAATTGCGTGCGCGCAGAAACTCCGCCCGCACCACCCCGATCAGCGTCGTCCAGCCGAACAGCGCGATCAGAAACGTGAGCAGCCAGAAATTCATCGTGAAGATCGCACCCATGATGATCAGCACGTAAAGCTGGGGCGTCGCGTTCCAGATCTCCACGATCCGCTGAAAGAAGAGGTCGATCATCCCGCCGAAAAACCCCTGCACGGCGCCGGCCGCAACCCCGATCACCGATGAGATCGCCGTGACCGCCAGCGCAAACAGGATCGAGATGCGAAAGCCATAGATCACCCGCGCGACCACATTGCGGGTCTGATCGTCGGTGCCCAGCCAATGGTTCGCATCGGGCGGCGAGGGCGCGCGCAGCACATCGTCATTGACCGTGTCATAGCTGTAGGGGATGAGCGGGAAGATCATCCAGCCGCGAATGATCTCCTGCCCGTCGACCACCCCGTCGGCGGCATCCGCGACCACGCCCTCGGGGTCATCGAAACAGGGGTCGAGAAGCCCGCCCGAGATGATCAGGCATTGCACGACCTCATCCTTGAAATCGGCCAGCAGGCCCGGATCGCCGCCAAACTCGCTTTCCTCATAGGCCTCGCCCAGCACCGGCACGTAAAGCTCGCCCTGAAACGACAGCAGAAGCGGCTTGTTGTTGGCCACGAACTCGGCCGGCAGGGCGACGACAAGACAGAGCAGGAACAGCCGCAGCGACCAGATCGCCCGGTGATTGGCCCGAAACGCCGCCCAGCGGCGGCGCTGCAACGGGCTCATCTGCCACATCGACGGTTTGGCGGCCGACGCCTTCGGCCCGGTCATCACCTGGGTCATGTCTCGCGGCTTTCAAAATCGATCCGCGGGTCGATCCAGACATAGGTCAGATCCGAGATCAGATTGATCAACAGCCCCATCAGCCCGAAGACGTAAAGCGTGCCAAAGACCACCGGGTAATCCCGCTCGACCACCGCCTCAAAGCCCAGCCGGCCCAGCCCGTCGAGGCTGAAGATCGTCTCGATGATCAGCGAGCCGCCAAAGAACACCGCCAGAAACAGCCCCGGAAAGCCCGAGATAATGATCAGCATCGCGTTGCGGAACACATGGCCATACAGCACCTGCGCCTCGCCCAGACCCTTGGCCCGCGCGGTGATCACATATTGCTTTCGGATCTCGTCGAGAAACGAGTTCTTGGTCAGCAGGCTCAGCGTGGCAAAGCTTGAGATCGTGGCCGCCAGCACCGGCAGCGCGATGTGCCAGAAATAATCGCCCACCTTGCCCAGAACGCTCAGCTCATCGAAATTGTCCGAGGTGAGCCCCCGCAGCGGGAACCATTGAACGTAAGACCCCCCGGCAAAGACCACCAGCAGGATGATCGCAAACAGAAAGGCCGGGATCGCATAGGCCGCGATGATGACGCCCGAGCTCCACACATCAAAGCGCGAGCCGTCGCGCACCGCCTTGCGGATGCCCAGCGGGATCGAGATGAGATAGGCAATCAGCGTCGACCACAGCCCCAGCGTGATGGAGACCGGCATCTTCTCGATGATCAGATCGACCACCGAGATCGACCGCCGATAACTCTCGCCGAAATCGAAGGTCGCATAATTGACCAGCATGTCGAGAAACCGCTCGGCCGGCGGTTTGTCAAAGCCGAACTGCTTTTCGAGCTCCTCGATAAAATCCGCAGGCAGCCCCTTCCGGCCCTGATAATCGCTGTCTGCGGGCACCTCCACGCCGCCGGTGGTGATGCGGTCCAGGGCCGAGCCGCCATCGTTGAGCTCGGCGATGATCTGCTCGATCGGCCCGCCCGGCACAAACTGCACCAGCGCGAAATTGATCAGCATGATGCCAATCAGCGTGGGGATGATCAGCAGCAGCCGGCGAAGGATATAGGCGGCCATGGCGCGGGCTCAGCGGATCGCGCCGGCCTCGCGCAGCGCCGCGGCCTTCTCCTCATTGTACCACCAGACGCTGACCTCGCCCATCGAATAGGGCGGGATCACCTCGGGATGCTCATAAAGGTCGAAATAGGCAATCGTATGCGTGCCCTTGTACCAATGCGGCACCCAGATATGCATCGCCCGCAGCACCCGGTCGAGCGCGCGCACCGCGATCTCGACCTCCTCCTGGCTCTTCGCCCCGATGATCGTCTCGATCAGCGCATCCACGGCGGGGCTCTTGACGCCCGACATGTTGATGCCGTCCTCCAGATCGGCGGCGCGCGAGCCAAAATACCGCCGCAGTTCGGTGCCCGGGGTCAGCGACATGCCAAAGCGCTGGATCATCAGATCATAGTCATAGGTCTTCTCGCGCTCCTGCGACTGGGCGGGATCGACCTGCTGGATCGACGCGTCGATCCCGATCCGCTTCAGCGCATCGACAAAGATCGTCAGATGCGGCTCGAAGGTCGGGCTGTCATTGAGCAGCTCCAGCACAAAGGGCTCGCCCGCCGCATTGCGGCGCTGCCCGTTCTGGATCGTCCAGCCCGCCGCGTCGAACAGCGCCCCCGCCTCGCGCAGCGCCAGTCGGTCGGTGGCGCGCAACGCGCCCTCGGGTGGCACGAAGGCGGTCTCGGTGAACACCTCCTCGGGGATCTCGCCCCGCAGCCGCTCCAGCAGCGCAAGCTCGGCCCCCTCGGGCATGCCCGCAGCCATCAGCGTGTCGGCATTCTGCCAAAAGCTGATCGTGCGCTGGTAATGGTTGTACATGATCTTTTCATTGATGAATTCGAAGTTGAACACGCGGCTGATCGCCTTGCGCACCCGAACATCGGCGAATTTCTCGCGCCGCATGTTGATCCAAAAGCCCTGCGTGCCCGCCGGCCGCCCGTCGGGCAGCACATCGCGCTTGACCCAGCCCTTCTCGATGGCCGGGAAATCATAGGCCGTCGACCAGATCTTCGACGAAAACTCCTCGCGGAACATGTAGGAGCCGCCCTTGAACCCCTCAAAGGCCGATTGGTAATCGCCGTAATACTCGATGCGGATCCGGTCGAAATTCGACTGGCCGATATTGATCGGCAAATCCTCGCCCCAGTAATCCTCGCGCCGGCGATACACGATCGACCGGCCGGGATCGACCTCCTCGACCAGATAGCGGCCCGAGCCGAGCGGCGGTTCCAGCGAGCTTTCGGCAAAATCCTTGTCGGCGTAATAGGCCTTGGAGAGGATCGGCAGGCCCGCCGCATCCAGCGGCAGGTCGCGGGTCAGCGCGCCCTCGCGGAAGGTGAATTTGACCCTGTGCGCGTCCAGCGCCTCGACGGTCTCGAAATCGGCATAGACGATGCGATAGATCGGGCGGCCCTTTTCACGCAGGATCTCGAACGAAAACACCACATCCTCGGCCGTGACCGGCGAGCCATCGGAAAACCGCGCCTCCGGGCGCAGATGGAAGATCACCCATTGCCGGTTTTCGGGATATTCGACGCTGTGCGCCACCAGCCCGTAGGCCGCGTTCGCCTCATCGCCCGTTCCGACCATCAGCCGGTCGTAAAGAATGGTCGAGAACCGCGCCGACGTGCCCTTGCGGATGAAGGGGGTGAGGCTGTCATAGGTGCCCGGCGCCCAGGAGGAATACTCGCCCCCCTTCGGCGCCGACGGGTTCACATAGTCAAGATGCGGGAAATCCGCGGGGTATTTCAGGTCACCGAACACCGACAGGCCATGCGCGGTGATGATCCGGTCATTGGCCCGCACCAGCGATGGCAGGGCCGGGGTCCAGATCCCCGCGGCGGCAAGGCTCAGAAGGGTGCGGCGTGTCAAGGTCATGGCGGGTCCCTGCAATTGCGTTCTGCACCCTCAAAGGCTTAGGGGCGGCACCGGGTCGTTTCAAGCGAATTGGCGCTATTGTGACGCGGGATGCGTGCAGACGGGTGTAAGCGGGTGCCGTCAGGTGCCGTCAGGCGATGTCGGCGCGCAATATGCGCGCAGACAGGCAAGGGGCTGCGCCGGCGGTTCCCATGGCCAGATCGCCGCGGCCTGCCTGGATCAGACCGGTGGAGCGGCATGTGCCGGGCCGGTCAGACGCGCAGGCG
>JBCBKN010000120.1:0-11212 GCA_038521775.1 Pseudomonadota bacterium
CGGCCATGATCCGAAGCATGCGCAGGATCGCCGCACCCGACATCAGCGAATCGGAATCAAGCGGCAGGAAGTAGCTGTAGCCATCGCCCCAGCGCTCGATGCAGTCGCGCAGGTTGCCGGCCTTCCAGCCGGTATTGACCGGCCGGTGGCGATAGATGGCCGACATGCCCAGCGACGCGCGTGCCCGTGCGAAGACCGCCTCCTCCTCGCGCAGGATCTGCGGGTCGGAGCTGTCGGACAGCACAAACACATCGAACCGGTGGCCCGCGCCCATCGCGTCGAGCGAGGCCTTGGTTTCGACCAGCCGGGCCAGCGCACGCTCGGGATCTTCATTGCGCAGGAACATCAGCAGCGCCGTGCGGCCTTCGGGAAGCGGTCCGGGCTGGCCGGCATCATTATCGGCGGCCCCATTGCCGGCGGCCGCCATATGGGGTGCGGCCCGGGCCAGCCCGTCGCGGGTGCCGTGCAAAAGCCACAGGCCGATGACCGCGTTCCAAAACCCCATCACGGTCCAGGGCGCGCCGATCAGAAAGGCAACGAGGATCGCAAGATCGGCCGCGGTCCAGCCGCCGGCGCCCAGCAATTGCGCGATCAGCGCCGTAAGGGCGGCAAGCGTGGCAAGATTGAGCCCGACCACCAGGGCGCGGCGCCGCGCAAGCCCGGCCCTGGACTGCAGGCCGGCCGGGGTCAGCGCATCATGCGCGTGAGGTCCGGCGGCGGCCTCGCCCGGCTGCGGAATGCGTGCATCCGCCCCGGCATTAACGCTCGCTGTCTGTGGAGTGATGACTTCCGCAAGGCGATCGTGTTTCATGATGCCACCGTCCCGTTGAGACGGGTTTGAGACAGGCGCATTGCGGACCCTGTATGCCGGACCGAGACCCCGCCCCCGACGCTCCCACCCGCGCGGCGCCAGACGATGCTGGCCACGCCGACCCGGCGCGCGCGGCCGACCGCCCCCGGGATGACGCAACCGGTGCCACCGCGCTTTGGTATGTCGCCCCGGGCCGGGCGGAGATCCGGCCGGCCGCGCTCGGCGAGGGCGGAGTTCGGGTGGAAACCCTCTGGAGCGGCCTCTCGCGCGGCACCGAGCGGCTGGTGTTTTCCGGCGCCGTTCCGCAAAGCGAGCATGTCCGGATGCGCGCCCCGGCCCAGGAAGGGGCGTTTCCGTTTCCTGTGAAATACGGCTATGCCGCGGTCGGCCGTGTGACCGAAGGTCCGGCCGATCTCGCCGGCCGCATTGTGTTCTCGCTTCATCCCCACCAATCCGTGTTTTGCGCCCACCCCGAGCGCCTTCTGCCCGTGCCTGAGGCCGTGCCGCCCCGCCGCGCGATCCTTGCCGCGAACATGGAGACCGCCTTGAACGCCGTATGGGACGCAAATCCGTCGCCGGGATCACGCGTTCGTGTCATCGGCGGCGGCTTGGTCGGCTGTCTGACGGCCTGGGTTGCGGCCCATCACGCCGGCTGCATCGTGACATTGATCGACAAACTAGACGCGCGGCGCGCAATCGCCGATGAACTTGCTGTGACATTTGCGTCAGATGCCCCAGCGCAGGACGCGGCGGATCTGGTCTTCCACTGCTCCGCCAGCGCCGAGGGCCTTGCCGCCGGTCTCGATGCGCTGCGCGACGAGGGCCGGCTGATCGAAATGAGCTGGTATGGCGACCGGCCGGTTTCGGTTCCGCTGGGTGGCGCCTTTCATGCCAAGCGGCTGACCATTGCCAGCAGCCAGGTCGGGCGGGTGGCGCCCTCGCGGCGCGACAGGATTGCGTTTCGCGACCGGCTTGGCCTTGCATTGAGCCTTCTGGACGATCCGCGGCTTGACGCGCTGATCACCGATGAGATTACCTTTCGGGACGTGCCGGATGCGTTGCCCGGGCTGTTCGACCCGGCACGAACCGGCACTGTTGGAGTGGCGATCGCCTATCGCTGAACCGCCCCGTTGCCCATGTCAGGAGACCGCGCCATGTTCTGCGTTGAAGTCAGAGACCACATCATGATCGCCCATTCGCTGCAGGGCGAGGTGTTCGGTCCGGCCCAGGGCATGCATGGCGCGACATTCGTGGTCGATGTCGCCTTCTTCCGCGCCGATCTGACCGAGCATAACTTTGTCGTCGATATCGGCCGGGCGCTGACGGCGTTGAAGGCGGTGCTCACCCCGCTCAATTACGGCAATCTCGACGCGCTGTTTCCCGGCGAGATCACCACCACCGAATGGCTCTGCAAGCATATCTTCGACGGGATGGCCGCGGCCGCACGCGACGGCGCGCTGGGGCCGGGTGCCGAGGAGCTGACCCGGCTTCGGGTGCGGCTGCAGGAGAGCCATGTTGCCTGGGCGGCCTATGAGGCGGAGCTGTAGGCGTGGAGGCCAGCTTTGCGATCCCGGGGGATCTTGAGACCCGCACCGGCGGCTATGGCTATGCCCGCGCGCTGATTGCCGCGGCCCCCGCGGCGGGGCTGACGCTGCGGCATCTGCCGCTGCCCGACGGGTTTCCCCATCCCACGGCCGAGGCGTTGGACCGGACCCGCGCGGTGCTGAGCGCCACCGGCGGGCCGCTTTTGATCGACGGTCTGGCGCTGGGTGTGCTGCCGGCTGAATGGGTGCGCGCGTTGCAGGGCCCGGTGATAGCGCTTTGCCATCATCCGCTGGCGCTCGAAACCGGCCTGACGGGCGATGTCGCCTCCATGCTGTCACTGACCGAGGCTGCGGCGCTCTCGGCCTGCACGCAGGTCATTGTGCCCAGCCCTGCCACGGCGCGCGACCTCTGCGCAATCGGCGTGGCCCCTCACAAGCTGACTGTCGCGCCACCGGGGCTTGAGCGGGCGCGCGCCGCCTCGCGGCTTGGCGATCCGCCGGTCATCCTCTCGGTCGGCACGCTGACGCCGCGCAAGGGGCATGATGTGTTGATCGATGCGCTGGCCGGCATCGTGGCGCTGCCCTGGCATTGTGTGATCGCAGGCCCCGTTGACCGTGATCCTGTCTGGGCGGAGATGCTGTTTCGCCGCGCCGCGGCCTCGGGCCTGTCCGAACGCGTCACGTTTGCCGGTGCCCAGGACAGCGCAGGGCTCAATGCGCTTTACGCGGCGGCCGATATCTTCTGCCTGCCCTCGCGGCATGAGGGCTATGGCATGGTCTTTGCCGAGGCGATGATGCGGGGGCTGCCCGTGGTGGCCGCGCGCAGCGGGGCTGTGCCCGATCTTGTGCCGACCGGCGAGGCCGGTGCAGCGGGCGGGGCGGGCCTGCTGGTGCCTCCCGGCGATGCGGCAGCGCTGGGCGCGGCGATCGAGGCGCTCCTGCGCGACCCGATGCGGCGCGGCGCATTGGCCGCCGCCGCGCGGGTCCATGCGCTCTCGCTGCCCGAATGGGACGACACCGCGCGCATCGTGGCCGATGTGTTTCGCGCCGCTCTGCCCGCGAGTGCCGCGGTGAACCAGGTTTGAGCGGGTTTTCGTCGGACTGGCTTGCCCTGCGCGAGGTTGCCGACCGTTCAGCCCGCAGCCGCCTGCTGATCGCGCAGATCTGCGAGTTCGTCGAGGCCAGGGGCCTGAATAAGCCCGACACGCCCCTGCGCATCACCGATCTGGGCTGCGGCACGGGCGCGACCCTGCGGGCCCTGGACCCCTATCTGCCTGCGCAGACCCAATGGCATCTGGTCGACAATGACGCGGATCTGCTGGCCCGGGCACAGGCGGCGGCCCGGCCTGGGCAGAGGCTGACCATCGCGCAGATCGACCTTGCCACGGCGGTCGAAAGCGCCCTCGCGCATCCGGTCGATCTGGTCACCGCCTCGGCGCTGATCGATCTTGTCTCACTGGCCTGGCTGGAGCGGCTGCTTGACCTCATGCCGGCGGGTGCTGCGCTCTACCTGGCGCTCACCTATGACGGGCATGAGCTTTGGGAGCCTGCCGACGCGGCGGAGCCCGAGGCCTTGCGGGCCTTCGCGGCCCATATGTGCGGCGATAAGGGCTTTGGGCCTGCGCTTGGCGGTGCGGCTGCCGAGACCGTGAGCGATATGCTCACAGCCCGGGGGTGGACGGTACATGCCGCCGAAAGCCCCTGGCAGCTGGGGCCGACCGAACGCGCGCTGATCGAGGCGCTGGCCGATGGTGCGGCGGCTGCCGTCGCCGAGACCGGGGCGCTTGCGCCGGCGCAGCATGCGGCATGGCATGGCGCGCGCCGTCGGACCACCCGGGTGGAGATCGGCCATCGCGACATTCTTGCCTTTCCACCCTGAGCGTAGCTGCGGCGGCCGTCCTCGGGCCAGATGGCCCGCGCAGCGCTGAGCCTGCTGCCCCGGCCAATGGTGCAAGGCTGGCCCTGCCACACGCATACGGGCCGCGCTTCAGCCCCGCTTTGGCTTGGCACGTCGGGTCGGTTCGGCCTGGGTGGGGTCTTCGGGCCAGGCATGGCGCGGGTAACGCCCCCGCATCTCCTTGCGCACATCCTGGTAAGAGCGCGCCCAAAAGCCCGGCAGATCCGAGGTGACCTGCACCGGACGCCCGGCCGGCGACAGAAGGGCAATGCGCACCGGCTCGCGCCGCGGGCCCAGTCGCGGATGCTCGGTCAGACCGAAAAGCTCCTGCAGGCGCACCGACACCATGGGGACGGCCTGCGACCAGTCGACAGGCAGCCTTGTGCCGGTGGGCGCGGTCAGCGCCTCGGGCGCTGCGCGGTCCAGGGCCTGGCGCTGGCTCCAATCGAGCGTCTGGGCCAGAAGGTCCGCCATGTTGAGCCGGGCAAGATCCTCCACCCGCCGCATCCCGGCAAGATGCGGGGTCAGCCAGTCGTCCAGCCGGTCGCGCAGCGCGGCATCCGACATATCCGGCAGGCTGGTGTCGCCCTGCCCGCGCAGATAGGCCATGCGTGCCCGCAGCCGGGTCGCAGCGGCGGTCCAGGGCAGCACGCCCAGCCCCAGATCCCGCACCCCGTCGGCCATGGCAGCGCCGAGGGCCGTGTCGGGCACATCGCGCCATGCCCGATCCTCCAGCGCGATCGCGCCCAGCATAAGCCGGATCCGCGCCGTCACCGCCCGCGCACGCCGCGACCAGCTGCAGACATGCAGCTCTTCCAACGCATCCGCGTAAAGGGCGGAGAGGGTGCTTTGCGCGACGGGCGCCGCGAGGCGGATCTGCGCTGCACGCGGGTCGCCATCGGTCTGCGCAACCGCAATCAGGCGCTGCCCGGCCAGCGGATCGTCAGGTGCCATCACGGCCTCCTTGCCGCCCGACAGGAGCCAGCGTGGTGCTGCGCCAGGCCGCCGCAGGCCGATGCGGTCGGGATAGGCCAGCGCGACGAGCGCGCCGGGTTCGGCGCGCGCCTGGCCTTCGAGTGCCGCAGATGCAGCCCGGGGCGCAAGCCGGCGCAGCCGTTTGGTCTCCTCCGCAAGGCGCGCCAGGGCCGCGCGTTGGTCCTGGGGTGCCTGGGATGGGTCGCGCCACGCGGTCAGACGCTTGGAAATCTCGACATCGCCGCGCAGCGGATCGCGCCCGTCCAAGAGCGCGGCGAGCGGCGCGGCCTCCGCCCCGCCGGCAATGAGGAGATGACCCAGGCGGGGATGCAGCGGCAGCTCCGCCAGCGCCCGCCCATGCGCGGTGATGCGACCCCCGGCATCGAGCGCACCGAGCCGGGCCAGCAGCGCCCGCGCCTCGGCCAGGGCGGCCGGCGGCGGCGGGGTGAGAAAGGGCAGCGTGTCTGCGCCCCAGAGCGCAAGCTCCAGCGCGAGACCGGTCAGGTCGGCCGAGGCGATTTCGGGCGGCGGAAAGGCGGCCAGCGCCCCGTCCTCGCCCTTTGTCCACATCCGAAAGGCGATGCCGGCCGCCACGCGGCCCGCGCGCCCGCGGCGCTGGTCGGCCTCGGCACGGGTGACACGCTCGGTCACCAGTCGCGACATGCCCGAGCCGGGATCAAAGCGCGCGCGACGGGCGCGTCCGGCATCGACGACCACGCGGATATCGGGGATGGTCAGCGACGTCTCGGCAATGGCCGTGGCCAGCACCAGCTTGCGCCGGCCCGGGTCGGGCTCGGGCCGCAACACCGCGCGCTGCTGGGCGATGGGCAGCGCGCCGAAAAGCGGTTCAGGCGCAATGCCGTCGGCCGGGTCAAGGCGCGCCATCACGCGCCGGATCTCGCCCTCGCCGGGCAGGAAGACCAGCATCCCGCCTTCGGTCTGCGCCAGCGCCTCGCCGATCAGCGACGCCGCCTCATCCTCAAACCGGCCCCGCGCGGGCCGCGCCAGATGACGGGTGTCGACGGGAAAGCTGCGGCCATGGGCGGTGACGATCGGGGCCTCCATCACTGCTGCCACCGGTCCGGCATCGAGCGTGGCCGACATTGCAACCAGCACCAGATCGGGGCGCAGCGCGGCGCGGATTTCAAGCGCCAGAGCCAGGCCCAGATCGCCCTGCAGCGCACGTTCGTGGATCTCGTCAAAGATGATGCAGATTGTGCCCGAAAGCTCCGGGTCGGTCTGGATCATGCGTGTGAGAAGCCCCTCGGTGATCACCTCGATGCGCCGCCCGGGTTTGGCCTCGCCCCGCATCCTGTACCCGACATGGCCGCCCGGGCGCGCGCCATAGGCCTCGGCAAGGCGCTCGGCCGCCGCGCGGGCGGCAACCCGGCGCGGTTCCAGCATCAGGATCCGGCCTGGGGGCAGCGTCTGATCAAGCGCAAGCGGCACCCGGGTGGTTTTCCCCGCGCCGGGCGGCGCCTGCAAGACGGCCGCCCCCTTCTCGCGCAGATGCGCGCAGAGCTCGGGCAGCACAGGGTCGATCGGAAGGCCGGGTCCAGGCAGGTCGAGGCCCGACGGCCCGGCGGCGGAGGGCGGCGCCCCGGAGGCCGCGTTGCGCGGCGGTCCCTCGGCCATGGCCTGCGCGCGCCCCGAAAGGTCAGCGCAGCCGCGGCGGCCGGTCCGGGTCCAGCCCCGGCGCGCCTGGCAGGGCCCGTGTCTGCAATGCGGGCCGCTGGGGCAGATCAAAGCCAAGACCGTTGCGCCGGAACGCTGCCAGCGCCGGATCCGTCGCGTCGAGAAACAGCATGTCGAGCGCCCCGCCCGGTGCTTCCAGCCGATACGCTTCGCCCAATGCCTCAAGGGCCGCAGGGCGCGCCTCTGCCGCCATGCCGACGATGGCCAAAGCCTGGGTGGCGCTGCCATCGCTGTGGGTGAGGCGCGCGAGCCAAACCTCGGCGCATTGCCCGGCCAGGGCCGCGATGCGGGCATCGAGCGCGGCGATCAATGCCGGCGTTGCATCCGGCGGCCCGATCTGATGCGCCTCGGCAAGGATCGTCTGAGGGTGCAGCGGGGCGAGATGGGACGCGGCCCATTCAACCGCATCGCTTGGCAGCAGGATGGCGCTGTTGGCTACACCCAGATTGAGCCCGATGCCGATGCCCCGCCCGGCCAGCAGCGCCACCAGCCGCCGTCCCGACAGCGCCGCGGTCGGCGCGGGGGCCTCCAGAAAGGCGCCCAGGCGGGCATCGCTGTCAAAGGCAAGCGCGATCGGCCCCTCCGAGAGATGTTCGATCCGCGGCTCGGGGGTGGCCGCGTGTCCCGGCTCGGCGGCAAGCAGGACAAAGAGCTCGCTGCCCAGGAGACGGCTCCAATAGGCCCGCCGCCGCGCGTCGGACTCCGCATCCGCCATCATCGCGGCATGGGCGGCGTCAAGAGGCGTCTGGGTCATCGCGCGCCGCTCTTTCGTTCAGCACCCAATCGGCGATCAGGCCATGCACCCGGCGCGCCTCCAGATCGCGCAGCAGCATGTGCCAGCCGGTGGGCACGCGGGTGTATTTCGCGGCCGGTATCCGCGCGGCCACCGCCGCGATCGGACGCTCCGGCACGACCTCATCCTGCGCGCCCCAGAGAAACAGCGCCGGCTGCGCGACCGACGGGGCGGCATCGACCGCCCGGTCCATGAGCCGCACCAGACCCAGAAACTCGCGGCTGGAGGGTGCGCCGAAATGATAGGGATCGCGGATGAGCGCCCGCAGGGCCTCGATATTGTCGGTCGGCCGGATCACCACCACCCCGTCGCCGGTCCAGCGCCGGTCGGGAAAAAGCTGCGCCGCCCACCAGGCCGAGGCGCGATAGGGCAAGGGCAGGCTGTCGCCGCCCCAGACCGCCGGCGCGAGCAGAACGACACCGTCGGCCACCGGCAAGAGACCCTCGCCCGCCGCTGCCAGCACGACCCCGCCTCCCATCGAGGCGCCCAGCACGTAAAGCGGCAGGTCGGGATGACGCGCCTTGAGCGCTGCGGCCACGGCCGCGACATCCTCGATCAAGGCACCGGCCCCGGGCCAGTCCAACCGGTCCGGGTTGCGCCCGAAGCCGCGCTGATCATAGGCATAAAGCGTGATGCCCTGGGCCGCCCAGAACGGCCCGGCCTGGGCAAAGGTCGTCGCCGCCCGGTCGCCGAACCCGTGCAGCCCCAGGATCACCGCCCGCGGTGTCTCGGCCGCCCAAAGCTCGGCCGGCAAGGCACGCGTGGCGCCCGGCAGCGCGACCTGCGGTGCAGGTGCTGGCGGGGCCGGCGGCTCGATATGTCCCGCCCCGCAGCCGGCCATCCCTGCGCCGAGCGCCGCTGTCAGGCTTGCCTGCCGGGCCGCGCGCAGCGACAGTCGGGTGCCCAAATTGCGAGCCAGGACATGCCGGACCCCGCCAAGCCATCGACGCAGACCGAGCCGCAGGAAGGCGTGGAAAGGAAGGGTGGGCAAAGGAAGAGCGGGCCAAGGACGGGCGGGCCAAAGACGAACGGGCCTGAGAAGAACGGGCCCAAGACGGGCGGGCCTGAGAAAAACGGCCCCAAGAAAAACGGGCCAGCGAAGAAGGGGGCCAACCAACGCCCGCCCAAGGACGGTCCGCCAGATGCCGGCCTGCCCGGCCGGCTGGCCGCCTGCCGCCTGTGCGCCGAGCGGTTCGCAAAGACCGAGACTGCGCACAGCCCCGCCCCCGTGGTCTGGTTCCGTCCCGGCGCGCGGATCCTGATCGCCGGCCAGGCGCCGGGGCTGCGGGTTCACAACTCCGGCAAGCCCTTCACCGACCCGTCCGGGGACCGGCTGCGCCACTGGCTGGGGCTCGACGAGACGGTTTTTTACGACCGCGACCGGGTGGCCATCGTGCCGGCCGCCTTCTGCTTTCCCGGCTATGACGCCCGCGGCGCCGACCTGCCCCCGCCGCGGATCTGCGGTGCGACCTGGCATGACGCGGTGATGGCGCATCTGGGCGACATTCCGCTGAAGATCCTGATCGGAGGTCATGCCCACCGCCTGCATCTGGGTCTGAAGGGCCCGGTGACGGCCGCCGTGAAGGAGTGGCGCCGGCATGCCCCGGCGGTGTTTCTACTGCCTCACCCCTCCTGGCGCAACACTGGCTGGATCTCGCGCAACCCCTGGTTTGAGACCGAGATTCTGCCCGCGCTGCGCCGCGCGGTGACGGCAACACTGGGCTAGCGCTGCGCGGTGTCGCCCGCCTGCCAGACCAGCCGGTCGATCGTAAAATCCGCCGCGGCGGCGCCCACCAGACCGGCCTGCACGCCGCCCGCAACGAGGAGCGTGGCACAGCCCGCCGCCCGGGCACCGGCGATGTCATGCTCGGGGCTGTCGCCAACCATCAGCACCCTGGCCGGATCAGGGGCAGAGAGCGCCGCAAGCCCCGCGGCGAACATCTCGGCACCCGGCTTGCCCAGAAGCCGCAGCGGACCGCCCGCGGCCCGGTAGGTCTCGGCCAGCGCCCCGGGGCCATAGCCGCTGCCGCCCTCAACATAGATCTCGCGGTCCGGATTGATGCAGAGCGCGGGCACGCCACGTGATGCCAGCGGCGCCAGCATGGCGGCCAGATCGTGCATGGCAATCCGCTCGGGCTCGGTGCCCGCAATGATCAGGAGCGTGGTGTCGGGGCCGGGCGGCACGGGGCGCAACGCAAGGCCTTCAAAGAGCCCGCCATCCCCGCCACGGGCGATCAGGCTGACCGCAGCGCCGGGCGCAAGGCTGCCCTGGGCAAGGCGGTTTTCAAGCTCTGCCCGGGCAAGCTCGCCCGATGTCACGACCTGCGCAAACAGCCCCGCGGGAAAGCCGAGCGCTTGGAGCCGGGCCGCATTGGCCGCAGCCCGCTTGCCTGAATTGGAGAGCACCGCAACCGGGATACCGCGCTCGGCCAGCCGCTCCAGAACCGCGACCGCCCCGGGAAAGGCGCGGCGCCCGTCATGCAGCACGCCGAACTGGTCAAAGAGCATGGCGTCGAAGCCATCGGCGATCTCTTCCAGCCCGCCGATCTGGCGCGGGGCGGTCATGGGCCGAGATGCGGAAGGGCCAGACGGGCCACGCCGACCGCGGCCTCGGTCGAGAGGGCCGGCGCGCCCTCAGCCCCGGTCAGGCGCAGCCGCATGGCTGTCCAGACCGGGTTCGCCGCCCCTCCCCCCACGCTGCGCAGACGAAGCAAGGGCGGCGCGCCCAGCTCGGCCAGCCGGCGATAGCCCAGATCCTCGATCCGCGCGATGCCCTCCAGAAGCCCGTGCAGAAAGGCCGCATCGGTGGCCGGGCGCGGGGTCAACCGCGGCGCAAGGCCCGGATCGGCAATCGGAAAGCGCTCGCCAGGGGTGCGGAGGGGGTAATAGTCGAGCCCCGTGTCCTGCGCCGGATCGATCTGGGCGGACAGGGCCGCGATCTGGTCGGCGCTGAAATGCGCGGCCAGCACCCCGCCGCCGGTATTGGAGGCGCCGCCGGCCAGCCAGCGCTCGCCGATGCGGTGGCTGTAGATGCCGAACTCCGGCGCAAACACCGGCACGGGCGACAGAAGCTTGATGGTCAGCGTGGTGCCAAGTGCGGTGACGCCCTCGCCCGGGTCACTGGCGCCCGTGGCCAGGAAAGAGGCGCAGCCATCGGTCACCCCGGCAATCAGCTTTGCCCCGACCGGCAGGCCGAACGCGCCCGCGGCGCTGCCTGTCTGCGTGCCGGCGGGCTGGATGGGCGGCAGAAGCTGCGTGCGCATCGTGGTCTGGGCAAGCCAGCCCGGCCAGCGCCGTGCCACGGGGTCATAGCCGGTTTTGAGCGCATTGCTCTCATCGCCCGGCACCGGCGCGCCGGCAATCACTCCGGCAATCCAGTCGGCCTGGTGCAGAATGCGGGCCACGCCAGGACGGTCCTGCAGCGCGATCGCCCGGGCAAGCGCCGAGGCCGCGCCATGTGCGGCACTGTCGCGGGGTGCATGCGCAGCAATCGCGGC
>JBCBKN010000121.1:0-11206 GCA_038521775.1 Pseudomonadota bacterium
CACCTGCATGGCACGGTCCGGCCCGCCGAGGAAAAACACGATGACCGGCGGGCCGCCAAGCCCGGTGAACCCGCCCAGAAAGCCCGACACGCCGCCGACGGTCACGGTTGCCGCCCGCCCGGGCGTGCCCCGATAGCGCCAGCCGCTGAGCAACAGCGCCAGCGCGGTGAGCGAGATCACCGCCGCCGCCCAGCGAAACGCCGTGGGGTCGAGCCGCTCCAACAGCAACACCCCCAAGGGCAGCCCCACAATTGCACCGGTGATCAGCCCCGCGACATGGCGCAGCCGCGCCTGGGCAAAGGCGGCGCGGGCCAGCATCAGGCTTGCCCCCACATCCATGACCATAAGGGCCACGATGGTGCCCAGCGGCGGCAGAAAGATCGCCGCGAGCGGCACAAAGACCATTGCCGCGCCGAAGCCCGTGAAGCCGCGGATCAGCCCGGCCAGCAGCCCCGCGCCAACCAGCGGCCAGAACCCCGGATCGGCGAGCAGGGCCGCAACCCCGCCCGGCATGTCAGGCGTCGATATCGGCGAATTGCGTGCCGGCCTTGGAGGAGGGCTTGTCGGAGCGGTCGACACCCAGCCAGCTGACCACCAGGCCCGCCACAAAGATCGAGGAATAGGTGCCGATGATCACGCCCCAGATCATTGCGAAGGTAAAGCCCGACAGCACGTTGCCGCCAATGATGTAGAGCGCGAACAGCGCCAGCAGCGTGGTGCCCGAGGTCACGACGGTTCGGCTGAGCGTGCCGTTGACCGAGACGTTGATCAGCTCGGGCAGCTCCATTTTCTTGTAGCGGCGCAGGTTCTCGCGGATGCGGTCAAAGACGATCACCGTGTCGTTGAGCGAATAGCCGATAATGGTCAGGATCGCCGCGACGATGGCCAGGTTGAACTCGATCTGCAACAGCGAGAAGAGCCCCAGCGTGATGATCACGTCATGCACGAGGCTGGCGACCGCCGCGACCGAGAACTGCCACTCAAACCGAAGCCAGACATAGACCATCACCCCCAGCACGGCCAGAAATACCGCCAGGAACCCGGCCTGGATCAGCTCGCCCGAGACCTTGCCGCCGACGCTTTCGACCGATTGCACCGTCAGCCCCTCGATGGCCGATTTCAGCGCGGTCTGCACCGTCTCGATCGCGGCGGCCTGGATCTCGGGATCTTCGCCCTGCTCCACGATGCGCACCATGGCCTGGTGCTTGTCGGTGACGCCAGTGGCCGAGATCTCGGTCACCTGCACATCGCCCACGCCCAGATCGGACACCGCATCGCGAAAGGTGGCAATCGCCTCGGGCTGGGGGGTCTGGACGATCATCGCGGTGCCGCCGCGAAAATCGATGCCGAAATTGAGCCCCAGCAGCGCAAAAAGCAGCACCGAGGCGAGCATTGCCGCAGCCGACAGCGCCACCGCAATGCGCTTTACACCGATGAAATTGATCTGGGTTTCGGAGGGGACGAGTTTGAGCAATCGCATGGGATCTCCCCTCAGATCGAGATGGTCTTGGGCCGGCTGCGCGCCACATAGGTCGAGAGCAACAGTCGCGTGACATAGAAGGCCGTGAAGACCGAGGTCAGCACGCCGATGCCCAGCGTCACCGAAAAGCCGCGCACCGGGCCCGAGCCGACGAAGAACAGAATGACCACCGCGATCAGCGTGGTGACGTTGGCGTCAAGAATGGCGCTCAGCGCACGGCTGAAGCCCTGCTCGACCGCGCGGGCCACGCCCTTTGCGGTTTTGAGCTCCTCGCGGATCCGCTCGAAAATCAGCACATTGGCATCGACGGCCATGCCCACGGTCAGCACGATGCCGGCAATCCCCGGCAGGGTGAGCGTCGCGCCCAGGGCGCTGAGCGCGCCAAAGATCATCGCCACATTGACCAGCAGCGATGTGGTCGCGAAGACGCCGAAAATGCCGTAGCTCGCAACCATAAAGACGATCACCGCGATCAGCGCCACCACTGCGGCAATGCGCCCGGCTTCGACGCTGTCCTGCCCCAGCTCAGGGCCGACGGTGCGCTGTTCCAGAACCTGGATCTCGGCGGGCAACGCGCCGGCGCGCAGCAGCACCGCAAGCCGGGCGGCCTCCTCGACCGTGAACTGCCCGGTGATCTGACCCGAGCCGCCGGGAATATGGGTGATGATTTCGGGTGCCGAGATGATCTCCTCATCCAGCACGATGGCAAAGCGCCTCCCGACATTGTCGCGGGTGTAATCGCCGAATTTCCGGGCGCCGACCGCATTGAAGCGGAAGCTGACCGAGGGCAGGCCGTTCTGGTCGAAGGAGGGCTGCGCGTCGACCAGCTCATCGCCCCCGACCACCGAGCTGCGCTCGACGACCAGCGTCTCGCCATCATCGACATTGCGCAGCAAAAGCTGGTCGAACGCAACGTTCTGACCCTCAACCCCATTGGCCACGACCGGGTGGAACGAGAGCCGCGCGGTCCGACCGATGATCTCCAAAAGCTCCTCGGCCGAGCCAAGGCCCGGCACCTGGATCACGATGCGGTCCGCCCCCTGGCGCTGGATCGACGGCTCGCGCGTGCCCGCCTCGTCAACCCGCCGGCGGATCTTTTCCAGGCTTTGCTCGATGGTGCGGTTGTCGAGCTCGCGCTGCTCCAAATCGCTCAGGGCGATCTCCAACGTGTCATCCCGCGCCGTGCTGACGTCGAGCAGGTAGCCCTCGATCCCGCGCACCGCGGCAAGGGCCGCCCCCATCGCATCGGTATTGTCGATGCGGATGCGCAGGATCCCGGGATCGGCGGGCTGGCGGCGCACCGTGCGCACGCTGTCGAGATCGCGCAGAACATCCCGCGCCTCGGGCCAGATGCCGTCCATGATCTCGCCATAGACGTCCTCGACCTGAACCTCGACCAACAGATAGACCCCGCCGCGCAGATCAAGCCCCAGATTGACCAGATCCGATTGCAGCCAGCCCGGCCAGCCGGCCAGATCCTCCCGCTGCGCCGCGCTCAGCGGAATGCTGCGCTCAACCAGGGCGGCCGCGTCATTGTGACGCTCAACCCGATCATAAAAGAGATTGGGCATCGCGGCGAACAGCCCGACGAGGACCGCCAGCAAAATGGCCATCGATTTGCCCAGTCCGAACTGCAGCATCGTGCCACCCCCGCCTTGGTCAAAGCCCCAGCGGGCCGATCACTTCTTGTCCAGCTTCACACTCTCGGCGGGCTCGGTCTTTTGCAGCACCTGCGCAATGGTCTGACGGACCACCCGCACCCGCACGCCTTCCGAGATTTCGATCTCCAGCTCGCCCTCATCCTTGACCTTGGAGACCTTGCCGATCAGCCCGCCTTGGGTGACGACCTGGTCGCCGCGGCGCAGGGCCTCGACCATCGCCTTGTGTTCCTTGACCTTTTTTTGCTGCGGCCGGATCAGAAGGAAGTACATGATCACAAAGATCAGAATAAATGGGATGAGACCTTCGATCCCCTGCATGACGCTCCCCTGCCCTGCCCTGGCCCATGCCGGACCTTGTGTGCGTGACGCCGCAAGCCGCGGCTGCCGTTGAAAACCGCGCGGACACTAGCCGTGGCCCCTGCCCTTGGCAAGCGCGGCCCCGCGGGGCGGCCTCTCCGCTGACCCCGCGCAGATAGGCGGGGCTGGGGCCGATTTAAATGCCCCGCACCCCGCCTATTTGGCCCGTCGGGTCACCGCGCTAGGTGGTCGATGCCGGGGACAGGCCCAGGGACGTGCCCGCGGGGACGTGCATTAAAGGGAACACTGCCCATGAAACCTGCCGCGCTGCTGATTGTCGTTCTCGCTTTTCTTTCTGCCTGCACCGCACGGCCCGCGCCCGATGCCTCGCTGGGCGGGCCGAAGCTGGATCTGGAGCGCTATTTCGATGGCCGCGTCCTCGCCTATGGCCAGTTTCAGGACATTCTGGGCGAGGTGCGCCGGCGCTTTACCGTCGAGATCGAGGGGGTTTGGGACGGTGAAACCCTCACATTGACCGAGGATTTCGTCTATGAGGATGGCTCGACCGAGCGGCGGGTCTGGAGCCTGGTCAAAACCGGCGAGGACAGCTGGCGCGGCACCGCCCCGGGGGTCATCGGCGAGGCGGTGGGTGTCGAACGCGCCGAGACCTTCAACTGGCGCTACACGATCGACCTGCCGGTTCCGGACGGCACGCTGCGGGTCAGCTTTGATGATTGGATGTGGCTGGTCGACGAGCGTCGCATGATCAATCGGGCCTACATGACCCGGCTGGGCGTCGATATCGGCGACGTGATCATCTTCTTTGAAAAGCAGGACATGACCGCGGACCCGGCCTGACGTCCCGACCCCCAGCTTGCGCGTGAAGGGTTTTGTTTGGTTGCATGGCGGTCTAGCACGAGCCCCTGGGCGCCGGCCTTAAGCCCCTCGCACCGCGCCCGTGGGTTCGCGCTAAACCGCCCGGTGTTGACCCGCCCGGTGTTGACCCGCCCGGTGTTGACCCGCCCGGTCTTGACCCGCCCGCCTGCGGCTAGGCCGCCCGGCGCAGCGCGCGCATCCCTTCGGCAAAGGCGCTGAAGAGCGGGCGCGACACGTCATCCTCGGCCGCGCGCCATTCCGCATGCCATTGCACGGCCATGGCAAAGGCCGGCGCGCCGGCGACATAGATCGCCTCCGGCGTGCCATCCGGGGCATGCCCGTCAATCACGATCCGCTGCCCGGCATCGATGATGCCCTGCCCGTGCAGCGAATTGACCATCACCTCATCGCTGCCGAAGAGCTGGGCGAACTTGCCGCCCGGCGTCAGGTGAATGGGGTGGCGCAGGGCAAATTTCTCTTCGATCGTGCCCTCGGGCGGCATGCGGTGGTTCATCCGCCCCGGCAGATCGCGGATCTCGGGATGCAGCGTGCCGCCATAGGCCACATTGAACTCCTGGAACCCGCGGCAGAGCCCAAGGATCGGCACTGCCCGCTCAACCGCCTCGCGGATCAGGGGCAAGACCAGCTCATCGCGGTTCCGGTCGAACGGGCCGTGGCCCTCAGTCTCCTCATGCCCGTAAAAGGACGGATGGACATTGGGCCGCCCGCCAGTGAACACAAAGCCGTGGCAGGCCTCGAGCAGATCGGGCACGCGCGCGACATCCGGCAAGGCGGGGACAATCAGCGGCACCGCATCGCAGACCTCGGCCACGGCGCGCAGGTTTATCTCACCCACGGCCTGTGTGACGTAGCTGTCGTTGATTGTATGTGTGTTTCCGATGATCCCAACGACCGGCCGCGCCATCTGCCTTCACCTCCGTAATGCCCCTCACAGGATAGTGCGCCGCCCCATCTACGTCGAGATACCTTGACCCTTTGCAAAGACCGGAGTGTGGCAGCTGCCCAGGTTTTTCGCGAAACGCGTCGTTTCCTGCACGAAACGCAAGCCGATGCGGCGCAGGCCGATGGCATGCAATCTGCGCGGGCCGTCGGTTCAGCCCCCGGCCTTTGCCCGGCGCCGGTGCGCGTGCAACAGCGGCTCGGTATAGCCCGAGGGCTGCGCCGCCCCATCCAGAACCAGCGCGCTGGCCGCCTGGAAGGCCGGCCCGTCAAAGCTGGGCGCCATGGGCCGGTAGTCGGGGTCGGATGCGTTCTGCCGGTCGACGATCGCTGCCATCCGCCGCATCACCTCCTCCACCCGGTCTCGGTCGACCACGCCGTGATGCAGCCAATTGGCCAGCAGCTGGCTGGAGATGCGGCAGGTCGCGCGGTCTTCCATCAGCCCGACATCATGGATGTCCGGCACTTTCGAGCATCCCACCCCCTGATCGACCCAGCGCACGACATAACCCAGAATGCCCTGGGCATTGTTCTCCAGCTCTTCGGCAATCTCGGCCTCCGACCAGTTATGCCCAGTGGCAACCGGGATCGTCAGAAGGTCGGCCAGCGTTGCGCGCGGCGCCTGTTGGGCCAGCCGGGTCTGGACTGCCCGCACATCGACGGCGTGATAATGCGTGGCGTGCAGGGTGGCCGCAGTCGGGCTGGGAACCCAGGCGCAATTGGCGCCGGATTCGGGATGGCCGATCTTTTCGGCCAGCATCGCCGCCATCCGGTCGGGCATGGCCCACATGCCCTTGCCGATCTGCGCGCGCCCCGACAGCCCGCAGGCCAGGCCGATCTCGACATTCCGGTCTTCATAGGCCGACAACCAGGGCTGGCCCTTCATCTCGCCCTTGCGTCGCATCGGGCCGGCCTGCATCGAGCTGTGGATCTCATCGCCCGTGCGGTCGAGAAACCCGGTATTGATGAAGCAGAGCCGTGCCTTGGCGGCCCTGATGCAGGCCTTGAGATTGGCGCTGGTGCGCCGCTCCTCATCCATAATGCCGATCTTGACGGTGTTGGCGGGCAGACCCAGCACGGCCTCGACATGGTCAAACAGCTCGCAGGCAAACCCGACCTCTTCGGGCCCATGCATCTTGGGCTTGACGACATAGATCGACCCGGCCGGCGAGTTGGCCCGCGCGCCGCGCACATCGTGAACGGCGCACAGCACCGTGACCATCGCGTCGAGCAACCCCTCGAAGGCCTCGTTGCCATCCCGATCGCGCAGCGCCGGGGTGGTCATCAGATGCCCGACATTGCGCACCAGCATCACGGCCCGGCCACGCGCGCTGCGCTCCTCGCCCTCCGGCGTCGAAAAGACCAGATCGCCGGCCAGCCTGCGCGTGAAGCTGCGGCCGCCCTTCGCCACCTCTTCCGTAAGATCGCCGCGCATCAGCCCCAGCCAATTTGTATAGGCGGTCACCTTGTCCTCGGCATCGACTGTGGCGACACTGTCCTCGCAATCCATGATGGCGGTCAGCGCGGCCTCCATCCGCAGATCGGCGATATGCGCGGCATCGCCCCGTCCGATGGCATGATCCGCGTCGATGACGATCTCGATCAAAAGACCATTGTTTTCTAGAAGGATGCCGCCGGGCGAGGCCGGCGTTCCCACATACCCGGCAAATTGCTTGGGGTCGGCAAGGCCGGTTTCGCCGGTCGCACCATCGATCAGGAGCATGGCGTTTTCAACGCGCAGGCCGCGCACATTGGCCCAGCTACCACCGGCCAGGGGCGCGGTTTTGTCGAGGAAATCGCGCGCCCAGGCGATGACCTTGGTGCCGCGTTCAGCGTCATACCCGCCGCCCGAGGGCGGCGCGCCCAGCGCATCGGTGCCGTAGAGCGCATCGTAGAGCGACCCCCAACGTGCATTCGCGGCGTTGAGCGCATAGCGCGCGTTGGTGATCGGCACGACCAGCTGCGGACCGGGGATGCGCGCGATCTCGGGATCGACCTCGCCGGTTTCAATCTCAAAATCCTCGAAATCGGGCACAAGATACCCGATCTCGCGCAGAAAGGCCTCATAAGCCGCCGCGTCATGCGCAAGGCCGGCGCGGTCGCGATGCCAGGCGTCGAGGGCGGCCTGCAGCTCGGCCCGGCGATCCAAAAGCGCCCGGTTGCGCGGCCCAAAGCCGTGCACAAGGTCAGAGAGCCCGCGCCAGAACGCATCCGCATCGACGCCCGATCCTGGAAGGGCCGAGTTCTCGACAAATGCAAGCAGTTCTGGGGCGACCTGAAGCCCGTGCCGATCGACAAACCCGCTCATCCCGACCCTCCACATTGCACCGATGCCGCGCAGTATCGGCCCGGACAGGCCACGGCAAGCAAAGTGGATGCGAATTCCGCCTGTCGGAACAAGCAGGGCCGTCTTCGGGCTCCCGGCACCGGCGCCGGCTTCTCAAGCCCCTCGGGCGCGCGTAGTTTGGCATGGCAGAAGGAGCCGCCATGACCGAGCAGACCCCCACCCGCCTTGCCGATTACACGCCGCCGCCATTTCTGGTCGACAGCGTGGAACTGACCTTCCGGCTTGCGCCGCGGGCAACCGAGGTGATCGCGCGGCTCCGGATCCGGCCGAACCCGGCCGCGGCGCCCGGTCAGGATCTCTGGCTCGACGGGCGCTCGCTTGAACTGGTCTCTGCGCAAATCGACGGGCGGGATCTGAGCCCCGAGAGCTATGCGCTCACCGAAGACGGGCTTCGGCTTGCCGCTGCGCAGCTTCCGGCCGGGGCGTTCGACTGGCATTGCGTCTCACGCATAGATCCTGCCGAAAACACCGCGCTTGAGGGGCTTTACATGTCGCGTGGTATGTTCTGCACGCAGTGCGAGGCGGAGGGGTTTCGCAAGATCACCTTCTTTCCGGACCGGCCGGATGTGATGTCGGTCTACAGTGTGCGCATCGAAAGCGACGCGCCGGTGCTTCTGTCAAACGGCAATCCGGTTGAAAGCGGCCCGGGATTTGCGGTCTGGCACGATCCTTGGCCAAAGCCGTCTTATCTCTTTGCGCTTGTGGCGGGCGATTTGCAGGCGGTGCGGGACAGCTTTACCACCATGTCCGGACGCGAAGTTGCGCTGGCCATTTGGGTCCGCGCCGGTGACGAAGACCGCTGTGCCTATGCGCTCGATGCGCTGAAACGGTCGATGCGATGGGATGAGACCGAGTATGGGCGTGAGTATGACCTCGACGTCTTTGACATCGTGGCCGTCGATGACTTCAATATGGGCGCGATGGAGAACAAGGGGTTGAACATCTTCAACTCGAAATTTGTTTTGGCAAGCGCTGAAACTGCGACGGATGCCGATTACGCCAGTATCGAGGCGATCATTGCGCATGAGTACTTTCACAATTGGACGGGAAACCGGGTTACATGCCGCGACTGGTTTCAGCTTTCTCTCAAAGAGGGGCTGACCGTCTATCGGGACCAACAATTCAGCGCCGATATGCGCTCGGCCGCGGTCAAACGCATCTCCGATGTGCGGCGGCTTCGCGCCATGCAGTTTGCCGAGGATGCCGGCCCCCTCGCCCATCCCGTCCGGCCATCGCAGTATGTCGAGATCAACAATTTCTACACCGCGACGGTCTATGAGAAGGGCGCCGAGGTGATCGGTATGCTCCGCCGTCTTGTCGGCGCCGATATGTATCGGCGCGCCCTCGATCTGTTCTTTGAGCGTCACGATGGCCAGGCCTGCACGGTCGAAGACTGGCTGGCGGCGTTCGAAGAGGTCAGCGGTCAGAACCTCGATCAATTCAAGCATTGGTATTCGCGCGCCGGCACACCGCTGCTGGAGGTGTCCGAAAGCTGGGATGGCGAGGTGTTTCGTCTGCAGTTTCGACAGTCCATCCCCAACGCCGCGGAGGATGCAGACACGCCACCCCTGGTTGTTCCCATCGCATACGGGCTGTTGGGCGCCGATGGGTCCGAATTGGCTCCGACCGATGTCTTTTTACTCAGTGAAACGTCGGCTGAGCTCACGTTTCACCTGTCGGAACGGCCTGTTGCTTCCATTTTGCGGGAGTTCTCGGCCCCGGTGACCTTGAGGCTGGAGGTCGACGCGGCTGCACGAAAGCACCTGCTGCGCCATGACACTGACCCCTTCAACCAGTGGGAAGCCGGTCAAAACCTTGCGCGGGATGCGATTTTCGCCAGATGCTCGGGGCATGAAAACGTCGATCTGGACTGGATCGAACCCATTGCCGACCTTACGCGTGACCCGTCGGTCGATCCGGCGTTTCGCGCGCTGCTAACATCGCTGCCAGAGGAGGACGGTCTGGCCGCGGCGTTTGCCGCGCTTGGGTCGCCGCCGGACCCTCTGGCGATTTTCCAGCACCGTCGAGCTCTGCACAGCGCACTGGCGCACGAGCTTGCACCGAACCTGCACGATCTCCGCGTTTCACTGATCGAAACAGCGCCATATAGGCCGGACGCCGAGCAAAGCGGCCGTCGCGCCTTGGACGCGATGCTGATCTGGTTGATCTCGCTGAGTGAACCCAGCTCAAGCACGGCCCGAGAGGCATATCGAGCGGCAGGGAACATGACCGATACCCTTGCCGCTTTGACCGCTTTGGTTGCCAACGGACAGGGCGAGGACGAAATTGCCGAGTTTGGCGCGCGCTGGGCCGAGGATCGTCTGGTTCTCGACAAATGGTTTTCCCTTCAGGTGGTCCACGCACCGCCCAGCACTGCGGTTCAAACCGTCACTCGCCTGACGCATCACCCGGAATTCGATTGGAAGAACCCGAACCGTTTCCGTGCCCTCATTGGTGCATTTACCCGCAACTCGGCCGCGTTTCACGCGCCAGACGGATCCGGCTACCGCCTTGTTGCCGAATGGGTTTTGAAAATGGACCCTGTCAACCCGCAGATTGCTGCGCGCTTGCTCGGCGCGTTTGAGACATGGCACCGGTATGGCCAAGATAGACAAAAGGCGATTAAGTCCACACTTGCAGAAGTCGATGGTTTCGATGGCCTCTCGCGCAATTCCCGGGAGATTGTGCGCAGACTTCTTCATGCTTAGCTGTGCAACGACGAACCAATTCAATCGATCATCAGAACCACATTGCCGATGGTCTGCGCCGCCTCAACGGCCTCATGAGCATCTGCAATATCTTCGAGCTGAAACCGCTGACCGACCGCAACATCGAGCTTCCCCGATTTTGACAACTCCGCAATGGCGTGTTGACCGCGTGCCCTCACTTCGCTCGACAAAGAGAACCCCTGTATTGTTCTGATTGCTCCGGCTTTGTTCTGTAGCTTGTAATAAGGCAAAATAGGGCTCGGATCTGAACTTGACGAATAACTTGCAATAACTCCACCTTGTTTTAACAGAGTCACATCTATTTCAAGGTTCGCGCCAAGGTCAACTTCAATGATCCGATCAAAACCCTGGCCTTCAGAAGCTTCAATAAGCTGCGAAAGTAGGTCTTCGCTATGCCGACAATAGACCTTGTCAGCACCGGCTCCGATAGCACCGGCTATTCGATTGGCATTGCCCGCGGTTCTAAACACACGAGCGCCGCCTGAAACGGCAAATTGCACGGCAAAATGACCTACAGCTCCACCAGCTCCAGCCACAAGAACGGTTTTGCCGGCAACAGGACCGTCTGCAAAAACCGCATGAAACGCTGTCATCGCAGGGATACCAAGACACGCACCCTCCTCAAATGACAGCGTTTCAACCAGCGAAACGGCTGTATCGGCAGGAAGTGAAACAAATTCTGCAGCCGTACCGAATGCGCGTCCGGCTTGGCCATAACCGCCTTGTGCGTTGTAGAGCTGCTGTGACCCCCACTGATCATCCACGGGCAACTGGAGCCTGACGGTTGGTTTGGCGCTATCGCGCCGGGGTAGCAACGGGCGATGCGCGGAGCCTTTCCGTCTCGCGCAGCGGATCG
>JBCBKN010000122.1:0-11037 GCA_038521775.1 Pseudomonadota bacterium
AGGTTCTCGCGCCCGGTGCGGCTATAGTGGCACTGCCCACAGGTGACCAGGGGGTTGATCGTGACCCGTTCGCCATCGCGCAGGCCGCCCTCGATCACCCCGGCCGCCTCATGGCCCAGGATCAACGGCGCCGGGCGCCGATCATCATGGCCCAGATAGGCATGCATGTCCGACCCGCAGATCCCCACCGCGTCGATGCGGATCAGATGCTCGCCGGGTCCTGCCACCGGATCGGGCGCATCGCGATGCTGCATAGCCTTGGGGCCGGTATAGACGAGCGCTTTCATTTCGCGGTGAAGCCTCCATCGAGCATCAGCACCTGGCCGGTGACATAGCGCGATGCGTCTGAGCACAGGAAAAGGAGCGGGCCGTCGAGATCCTCGGGCTGGCCGTTGCGCCCGATGCAGGTTTGGGCCGCGTTGCGGGCCGCGCGCGCGGGGTCGGCAAAGACCGGGGCGGTGAGCTCGGTTTCAAAAAAGCCCGGGGCGAGCGCATTGGCGGTGATGCCATGGGGTGACCAGGCCTCGGCCATGGCGCGGGTGAGCTGGGTGATGGCACCCTTGGTCGCGCCATAGGCGATGCCGCCGGGAAAGGCGCGGAAGCTTTGCAGCGAGGCGAAATGCACGATCCGGCCCCAGCCGCGGGCGCGCATGGCCTGGGCGAATGCCTGGCTGAGGAAGAAGGGCGCGGAGAGGTTCACGGCCAGGGTCGCATCCCAGCCCTCAGGCGTCACCTCATCGGCCGGTTCGCGCATGTTAAGGCCCGCGGCATGGATCAGAATGTCCGGCGCGCCAAATGGTTCGGCAATGCGCGCGACCAGATCGGGCAGGGCGTCGCGTGCGGCCACATCACCGGCCACCGCGGCACAGGCGCCGTGGCCCTCCTTCATCCAGCCCTCCAGCGCCGCGGCGCGCCGGGCCACGCCGACCACAGAGGCGCCCGCGCGGGCCAGCACGGTCGCAGCATGCCGCCCGAGACCCGAGCTTGCCCCGGTCACGCAGGCAACCCGGCCCGAGACGCTGAAAAGCCCCTCACCCATGCGCGGAGAGGTCGAAATTCTCGCCCGGGAAGTATTTGGCCAGTCGGATATCGGCGGTGCGGGCATGGCCCTCCATGCCTTCGAGCCGCGAGATCCGGGCGGTGGCTTCGGCCACGGGTTTGGAGCCCTCGCGGGTCGCACGCTGCCAGGTCACGATCTTCATGTATTTGTGCACGCTCAGCCCGCCGGTGTAGCTGGCCGCGCCCGAGGTCGGCAGCACATGATTGGTGCCCGAGGCCTTGTCGCCAAAGGCCACCGTGGTCTCCTCGCCCAGAAAGAGCGAGCCATAGCAGGAAAGCCGGCCCAGCCACCACTCGAGATCGGCGGCCTGCACGGTCAGATGCTCGGGCGCATAGGCGTCGGAGGTGGCGGCCATCTCCTCGCGGTCCGCACAAAGGATCACCTCGGCATAATCGCGCCAGGCGGCGGTCGCGTTCTCGCGGTTAGTGCCGGGCAGATCGTCGATGAGGGTCGGGACCAGCCGCAGAACCTCCTCGGCCAAGGGGCGGTCATCGGTCACCAGCCAGACGGGCGAGTTGTAGCCATGCTCGGCCTGGCCCACCAGATCGGCCGCCACGATCATCGGATCGGCATCCTTGTCGGCCAGGATCAGGCTGTCAGTGGGCCCGGCGATCATGTCGATGCCGACCCGGCCAAAAAGCATGCGCTTGGCCTCGGCCACGAACTGGTTGCCCGGCCCGACCAGGATGTTGGCCGGCGGCAGACCGAAAAGCCCGAAGGTCATCGCGGCCACGCCCTGCACCCCGCCCATGGCCAGGATCTTGTCGGCCCCGCAGATATGGGCGGCATAGATGATCGCCGGCGCGATGCCGATGCCGGGGCGGGGGGGCGAGCAGGCCACGATGCTCTCACACCCCGCCACCTTGGCCGTGGTCACGGTCATGATCGCGCTTGCGATATGGGCATAGCGCCCGCCCGGCACATAGCAGCCCGCCGCCGCGACCGGGATCGCCTTTTGCCCCGCGATCAGCCCCGGCACCACCTCGACCTCGAAATCTCTTACCGTTTCCTTCTGGGCCTCGGCAAAGCGGCGCACATTGGCGTGGCTGAAGCGGATGTCATCCTTGAGCTTTTCCGGCACCTGGGCCTCGGCCGCGGCAATCGCCTCGGGCGTGAGCAGGATCTCGCCCTCATACTTGTCGAACTTCGCGGCATATTCGAGGGCCGCTGCATCGCCCCGCGCCTCGATATCCTCAAGGATGCCCCGCACGATGGCCTGGGTGTCCGAGGCGTCGCTCTTGGAGGTCAGAACCGCTTTCTTGAGATACTCTCGGGCCATGATCGGGCGTCCTATTTGTAAATGTCGGGCAAGAGCAGGGTCGAGACCGTGGGCAGATAGGCGATCAAAAGCGTCACGCCGAGCATGAAGATCACGAAGGGCACCGCCCAATAGGCGATCCTGAGGATCGATTCGCCCGTGAGCCCCGCCACCACGAAGAGGTTGAGCCCCAAGGGCGGGGTGATGAACCCGACCCCCAGCGCGGTGATCATCATGATGCAGAACTGGATGTCGTTCATCCCGATCTCTTGCGCAAGCGGGAAGAGAATGGGCGCGAGGATCACGATATTGGGCGTGGTTTCCATCACGCAGCCCGCAGCGATGAGGATCAGCAGCATCATCAGGATCAGAACGAAGGGCTCGTCGCTGACCGAGGTTGCCGCGGCCACAAAGCCCTGCGGTACGCCCAGGATCGCCAGCGCCTCGGCCAGAGGGGCGGAAAAGGCAATGATCGGCAGGATCACGCCATTGACCTTGGCCGAGCTTGCCAGCATGGCCGGAAAATCCGACAGCTTCAGCGTGCCCAGGATAAAGCCCATCGCCATGGTCACAATCACGGCCGTCGCGCCCGCCTCGGTCGGGGTCAGCCGGCCCGAAAAGATGCCGTAAAAGATGATGCCCGGCACGATGAAGGCATACCAGCCCGAGCGCAGCGCGCGGCCCAGCTGGGCGGCCCATTCGCCAAAGCTCATCTTGCCGCCGCCTTCCCAGCCATTCAGGCGGTTCATGATCACATTGGTGGCGAGGATCGAGATGAGGATGGCAAGCCCCGGGACCACAGCGGCCAGAAACAGGGTGGAGGCCGAGATCCCCAGCACCAGGCCGATGATGATATAGGCGATGGAGGGCGGGATGAGGATGCCGGTGCAGGCCCCGGCGGCGACCAGCGCGCAGGCATAGGGGCGCGGATAGCCCGATTCCACCAGCCGCTCGATGGTCATCCGGCCCACCGCCGCCGCCCCCGCCGCATCCGAGCCCGAGATCGCCGCAAACATCCCGCAGACCAGCACGGTGGCCGAGCCGAACCCGCCCTTGGCCCAGCAGGTCAGCGCCTCAGCCACATCCAGGAATTTTCGACTGAGCCCGGTTCGCACCAGCACGTCGCCGGTCAAGATGAACAGGGGCACCGCGGTGAGCGCAAAGAAATCGATGCCCGAGAAGAGCTTTTCGCCCACCAGCGAGAGCGGCAGCGCACCCGACCACAAAAGCATGACGATGGCTGCCGCACCGATCGCCGCCCAGACCGGCACGGCCAGCGCGACCAGCACCACAAAGAGGATGACCGAGCCATAGAAATCCCAGCCCAGCTCGACCGTTTGGGTCAGTTGCCATTGCATCGCCCCGCCCCCTCAGTCGAAAAGCTTGTCGCCTTCGTAAACGGGGCGCCCCGCACGAAGGTCGGCAATGTCACGCAGGATCGACTGCACCAGGCGCAACAGCACCAGGGCAAAGCCGATCGGCACCGCCATCAGGAACCAGACGCGGCTGATCCGTAGCCCATCGGTCACCGAGCCGAAGCGGAAGGAGACCTCGACGGTCTCAAAAGAATAGATCAGCGCCACGATCGAGACCGCGACCATCACCAGATCGCCAAAGAGGTACAGCACCGCCTTGCCGCGCCGCCCGATGTAATGCATCAGCACATCGATGCGGATATGCCCGCGTTCGCGCACCGCGGCGGCCGCCCCGATCCAGGTGAGATAGATGAAGGAATAGCGCACGATCTCCTCACCCCAGATCGAGGAATAGGCCAAAAGCTCGCGCCGCAGCACCTCGATGAACATCGTTGCGACCAGCATCACGTAGAAGACCAGCAGCGCCCAACGCTCGGCGTTCCGGTTCAGACTGTGCAGGAATGGCGGCATGCGCGTGCTCCCATCGGTCGGCGCGGCAAAGGCCGCCCCGGCTCACAGCGGCAGGGGAGAGGGGGGCCAGGGCGCGCGGCCCTGGCCAGTCAGGTCACGTCACGCTGGTTCACGTAACGGGCGGGCGCTCAGGCGTCGTGCACATAGAGACGGCCCAAGGTGCTTGCCGCCTCTTCGAGCTTGCCGAACGTGTCCATCGAGCCTGCGAGCTCGACCTTGAAGCTGTCCCATTCGGAGCGCTGATAGCCGCCCTCGGCCTGCCATTCGGCAAGCTGGTCGCTCGACAGCGAATGGAACTCCACGCCCGATTTGCGCAGCTCGGACATCGCGTAGGAGCGCGCGGCCGGCACCTTGGCCAGGTTCTGCTGCGAGGTGATCTCGCCGGCAAATTCCAGCCCTTCCTGCACGTCCGAGGGCAGCGAGTTGAACCATTCCAGGTTCATCGAATAAACCTGACTGTCCGGCACCGCCTGGGTGAAGGTCACATGGCTCAGGATGTCCTTGAAGCCAAAGACAAAGAGCGCGCCCACCGAGGGGTCAAGCGCATCGGCCACGCCCTGCTTGATCGCCGAGGGTGTCTCGCCCCAGGCCACGGGCGTGGGGTTCGCGCCAACCATCCGGTAATATTGCTGCAGCATCTTCGAGCCCGGCACCCGGAACTTCACGCCCGACAGATCGCCCGGCGTCAGCACCTTCTCGCCGCCCTTGCGCACGGCCACGACCCGCGGGTCGATCACAACATAAAAGAGCGCCTTAAAGCCCGAGGCCTCGACCTTGGGGTGCACCTCGGTCTTCCAGGCATCCGACGTCACCAGATTGGTGAAGCGCTGATTGGAGCCGCAGAAATAAGGCATGTTGATCAGGTCGACCGCGCTGGCAAAGGGCGCGAAATTCGACAGCGAATGCTGCGCGCACTGGATCGTGCCGGTCTGCACCGCCTGGGCCAGCGCGCCGCCGGCGCCGAGCTGCCCGCCCGGGGCGAGCTTGACGTAGATCTTGCCATTGGTGGAGTTCTGAATGTTCTCTTTCAGATCCAGCTGCATGATCGGATAGCTGCGCGAAGCGCCCAGCACATAGGCAGTGGCCAGCGTCATAATGTGATCGGCGGCCTCTTCGCGCTCACGCTCCTCGCGCGCGGTCTGCGCTGCGGCCTCGCTCGACCACAGCATGCCACCGGCCCCAGCAACGAGAGCTGCGGTGAAGCTTCCGGCCCCGGCAAGCTTTAGGAAGTTGCGCCGTTCTGCAACGACGCGCTCCTGGCTGTCACGATCCATGTCATCCTCCCTAGGATTCGCGTGTTTTGTCGTTCTGTGTCGCGGCCGATTCGGCTGCTGCTTTGGCAGTCGTGCCTGCGGGCTCGTTTGCAGGCGATTTCGCAGTCGCACTGGCTGTCGCCTCCTGCTGCAGGATCAGGACCACAAAGCAGAGCGTTGCGCCAAAAAGCACCAGCATCTCGCCGACATCATTGAGAAATGCCGTTCCGCCACTGGCGCCGATCAGGATATTCGCCAGGAAAACGACGAACAGGGCCGCTGCCGCAATGAGTGCCAAGGCCGTCATGCCTCTTTTTTGAGCCGCGTTTGATCGAAGGGTAAGCGCTTAACAAGCTCCATGCAAGCGCTTACATTTGTCACATTGGCAAGGAGCGGTGTAATTTTGGATCGGGTCAGGCAGGACCGGGCCACGCAGGACCGGGCCAGGGACGGTCCGAACCGAACGCGGCAAACGGAGGCAGGCTGTGCGCGTGCGCCGAAATCAAGCCAATGATGCGGCCTCGCCGACACTGGAAGACGTCGCGCAGCATGCCGGCGTCTCCACCGCGACCGTGTCGCGCTGTCTGAACTCGCCGGTTCAGGTCTCCGAGGCCACCCGCATGCGGGTGCTGGAGGTCGTGCGGCAGCTTGGATACGCCCCCAATTTCGGCGCGCGCGCGCTGGCGGCCAAGCGCACCGACACCTTTGGCGCGATCATCCCGACCATGGAGAATGCGATCTTCGCGCGCGGTCTGGAGGCGTTTCAAAAGGAGCTGGGGCTGCACGGGATCACCATGCTGGTGGCAAGCTCCTCCTACAGCCCGGCTTTGGAGGAGGAGCAGATCCGCACTTTGGTCGCGCGCGGGGCGGATGCGCTGCTGCTGATCGGCCATGATCGCACGCCCGAAAGCTATGCGTTTTTGAAGACCCAGCGCATTCCGCACATCGTTGCCTGGGCGCATGCGCCCGAACAGGCCCGGCTTTCCATCGGGTTTGACAATCGTCGGGCGATGCAGGCCCTGGCCACCGAGGTGCTGAGCCTGGGCCATGACCGGCTGGGCCTGATCACCGCCCAGCGGGAGGGCAATGACCGCGCCCGGGCCCGCAGCGAGGGGGTGGCCGATGCGATGCGCGCCCGCGGGCTCGACCCCGCCGGGCTGCAGCTTGTCGAGACGACCTATTCCATTGCCAATGGCGCGCAGGGGTTCAGAACGCTCATGGAGACGGCCTTTCCGCCCACAGCGGTGCTGTGCGGGAATGATGTGCTGGCCGCAGGCGCGCTGTCGATGGCGCGCGAGCTGGGCGTCGATGTGCCGGGCGATGTCTCGGTGACCGGATTTGACGATATCGAGCTTGCGGGGATCGTGACCCCGGCGCTGACCACCGTGCATGTGCCGCACAGGAAGATGGGGCGCGGTGCGGCGCAGATGCTGGTGGCGCTGCGCAATGGCCAGGACCCTGGCGGGACTGTCGAGCTTGGTGCGACCATCGCCTGGCGCGCCTCGCTTGCGCCGCCACCAGCGCGCCCGGCCGTCCGCATCGAGCGTTGAGCCGGGCTACGCCTTCGCGCCCTGAAAAAACGCCATGACAGCGGCCTGATCCTCGCCGCCCAGGCCTGCCGCGGTCAGCATGCGGTGGATCTCGGCGCAAAGCGCGGTCATCGGCATCGACGTGCCGGTGCTGCGGGCAAGATCGTTCACCGCATTGAGATCCTTGACCATATTGTCGATTCGGCCAGTGCGGGTGCGGTCGCCACTGGCCATGCGCGGCAGGTATTCCTGCAAGAGCACGCTGTCGGCGCGGCCGCCCTTCAGCGCCTGCGGGATTTTCTGGGCATCGACCCCGGCATCGAGCGCAAGCTGGGTGGCCTCGGCCACCGCCAGAAAGCCCAGCCCGCAGAGCACCTGGTTGATCAGCTTGGTCGTCTGTCCCGCCCCCGAGGGGCCCATATGGGTGAGATTGGCCGACAGATCGCCCAGCACCCGGCGCGCGGCCTCGACATGCGCGGTCTCGCCGCCCGCCATCAGCGTCAGCTCGCCGGTCAGCGCCTTCGGCGCACCACCCGACAGGGGGCTGTCGACCCAGGCAAGGCCCCTCTGGGCTGCCTGTGCGGCCAGGGCACGGGTTGCTTCGGGGTCGATCGAGGACATGTCGATGATGAGCGTGCCGAGGCGGGCGCCATCGGCAATGCCGGCCGCTCCAAAGGCCGCGAGCTCGACGATCCGCGCCGAGTTCAGGCTGGTGATCACGAAATCGGCCGCCTGGGCCGCGGCGGCGGCGCTGTCTGCGCCCACCGCCCCGATGGCGGTGAGGGCTGCGACCTTTTCAGGGTCGAGGTCGAAGACGGAGAGCTGATGGCCCGTCTCCACCAGACGGGTGCCGATGGCACCGCCCATGGCGCCCGCTCCGATCAGGGCAACGCGTTCTGGCATGGAGGTCTCCTCAGAGCGACGCGGTGATGCCGCCATCGACAAAGAGCGTGTGACCATTCACGAAGCTCGATGCCGGCGAGGCCAGGAACACAGCGGCGCCAACCAGCTCGGCCACATCGCCCCAGCGCCCGGCCGGGGTGCGTTTGGCCAGCCAGGCGCTGAATTCCGGGTCGGCCACCAGGGCGGCGTTCAGCGGGGTGTCGAAATAGCCCGGCGCGATGGCATTGCATTGCAGCCCGTGGCGCGCCCAGTCGGTCGCCATGCCCTTGGTCAGGTTGGCCACGGCGCCCTTGGTGGCGGTGTAGGGCGCGATGCCGGGCCGGGCCAGCGCGGTCTGCACGCTGGCGATGTTGATGATCTTGCCGGCGCCGCGGGCGATCATATGCCGGGCCACCGCCTGACCGACATGAAAGACGCTGGCGACGTTGGTCTGCAACAGCGCCTCGAACCGGTCGGCGGGAAACTCCTCCAATGGGGTGCGGTGCTGCATGCCGGCATTGTTGATCAGAATGTCGATGGGGCCGGTCTCGGCCTCGAATGCATCGATGGCCTTGCGCACCGCCGCATGATCGGTCACATCGAAGCAAAGCGTCGTTGCCTGCGGGATCTGCGCCGCAGCCGCGTCGAGCTTGCGTGCATCGCGCCCGTTCAGCACGATCTGGGCGCCTGCCGCGGCCAGACCGGAGGCCAGGGCCAGCCCGATGCCCTGGCTTGAGCCGGTGACCAGGGCACGCCGCCCCTGCAGCGAAAAGAGCTCCATGCTCACACGAATCCTCCCTTGGGCTTGTCTTCGAAGCTTACGTTACCGATAACATCGCCATGCCGCCGGATACAAGCTTGGCAGCAGGAAAAGCAGGAAAGGACCGCGCCATGAAAGCCATTGTTGCCCACGGAGCCAGGGACCTTCGGATTGAAGCGCGCGACCGGCCGGACCCCGGCCCGGGCGAGGTGCTGGTCCGGCTGGCGCGCGGCGGGATCTGCGGCTCGGACCTGCATTATTACCTGCATGGCGGCTTTGGCAGCGTGCGCCTGCGCGAGCCGATGGTGCTGGGCCATGAGGTGTCGGGCTATGTCGAGGCGGGCCATGTCGAGACGGGCCATGTCGAGGCGGGCGGCGCGGCGGCCGGGCTTGCGCCCGGCGCGCTTGTGGCGATCTCGCCCTCGCGCCCTTGCGGGGTCTGCCGGTACTGCCTGGAGGGGCGGCAGAACCATTGCGAGAACATGCGGTTTTACGGCTCGGCGATGCCGTTTCCGCATATTCAGGGCGCGTTTCGCGAATGGCTTGTCGTCGATCCCGCGCAATGCGTGCCGGCCGAGGGGTTGAGCCCGGGCGAGGCGGCGATGGCCGAGCCGCTGGCTGTGGTGTTGCATGCCCAGAAGGGTGCCGGTGATCTGACGGGCCGGCGGGTGCTGGTGACGGGCTGCGGGCCGATCGGGCTGCTTGCCGTTCTGGTGGCGCGGGCGGCGGGCGCGGTGGAGGTGGTGGCCACCGACATTGCGCCCTTCACATTGGCGATGGCCGGGCGCGTCGGGGCCGATCGGGTGGTGAATGTGGCGGAGGGCGATCTGTCGCCTTTCACAGCGGGCAAAGGGCATTTCGACGTCATGTTCGAATGTTCGGGTGTGGCGGCCGCGCTGGCCCAGGCGGTGCCGGCGATGCGGCCGGGTGGGGTGATCCTGCAGCTTGGGCTGGGCGGCGACATGACCCTGCCGGTGCAGGCGATGACGGCCAAGGAGCTGTCGCTGAAGGGGTCGTTCCGGTTCCATCACGAATTCGCGCAGGCCGTGGCGATGATGCAGGCGGGGCGGTTGGATGTGGCGCCGCTGATCACCCAGACCCTCGATCTGGGTGCGGCGCTGGAGGCGTTCGATCTGGCCTCCGACCGCAGTCAGGCGGTGAAGACGCAGATCGCCTTTTCCTGACGCGAGGTGCCTGTGGCGGCGGCAGGACGCCGCCGGCGGGAGTATTTTTGCCAAGAAGAAGGGGCAGGACGCGCCTGAGGGGCAGGGCGTGGGCGGGCAGATGTGCGCCGGGGAGATGTGCGCCGGGGAGATACGCGCTGGGGAGACCTGTGCCGGGGATCAGATCTCGGCGCCGATGGCGGCGAGGGCGGCGCGCGCGACGTCAAGATCCTGCTCGGGGCTGCCGGAGCCCACGCCGATGCCGCCCAGAAGCCGGCCCTGGAGGCGGATGGGCAGCCCGCCGCCAAGCCCGGTGACCGCGCCTTGTGTGGCGGCGGCCAGGGCCGGGCGGACCGCCTCGGGGATGGCGGCACTCGGTGCGCCGATGGAGGCGGCGGTCCGGGCCTTGGCGAGCGCGGTCTTGCGGCTGAGGAATTTTGCCCCGGTCATCCGGATCTCACCCAGGAGCTCGCCGCTTCCATCAACGATGACGATGCATTGCGGCTGGGCCATCGCCTCGGCCTGCGCCACCGCGGCCGCGAGCATCGCCAGCGTGCCGGCATGGGTGAGAATGGTGGCGTCGGCGGTATGGCTCATGGCGCGACGGGTCCCACGGGCGAGACGCCGTTGACGTTGAGAAAGACCGAATAGAGCGAGGTGGTGCCACAGATGAAAAGGCGGTTGAGCTTGGGCCCGCCGAAGCAGACATTCGCCACGATCTCGGGGATGTGGATCTTGCCGATCAACACCCCATCGGTGTTGAGGCAATGCACGCCATCGGCCGCCGAGCTCCAGATGCGGCCATCGCGGTCGACCCGGAAGCCGTCGAAGAGCCCGTTGGTGCAGGTGGCAAAGACCGCGCCTCCGGAGAGCGTGCCATCGGCCTCGACCCGATGGCGGCGGATATGCTGGGGGCCGTCGGCATCATGGGTGACACCGGTATCGGCGATGTAGAGAAACCGCTCATCGGGCGAAAAACAGAGCCCGTTGGGCTTGTAGTAATCTTCGGTCACCTGACGCACCGCGCCGGTTGCAGGGTCGGCGCAATAGACATGACAGGCGCCGATCTCGCTGTCGGCCCGGTCGCCCTCATAATCCATCAGGATCCCGTAGGAGGGGTCGGTGAACCAGATCGTGCCGTCGGATTTCACCACCACATCATTGGGCGAATTGAGCCGCTTGCCCTGGACGGCATCGGCAATGACGGTGATCGTGCCGTCATGCTCGGTGCGGGTGATGCGGCGCG
>JBCBKN010000123.1:0-11033 GCA_038521775.1 Pseudomonadota bacterium
ACCGACATCTCAAAGCATCAGGTGGCCGAGGCGGCGGGCAGCTCCATCCAGGCCGCAATCGATGCGGGCGATGAGAACCTGGCCATGCAGATCATGGCCCGGGGGGCGGCCGCCCTGACCGCCAGCCTGCAGGCCGAGGGGCGCATTGACGGGATGATCGCGCTGGGCGGCACGATGGGCACGGATCTGGCGCTCGACTGCGCGCAGGCCCTGCCGATCGGCGTGCCCAAATACATCGTCTCAACCGTGGCCTTCTCGCCGCTGATCCCGGCGGACCGGCTGTCGGCGGACATCCAGATGATCCTCTGGGCCGGCGGGCTTTACGGGCTCAATTCGGTCTGCCGGGCGTCCTTGTCCCAGGCCGCGGGGGCGGTTCTGGGCGCGGCGCGCGCGGTGACGCCGCTGGCGGCCGACCGCCCGGTGATCGGCATGACCAGCCTGGGCTCTTCCTGCCTTTCTTACATGAAGCGGCTGAAAGGGCCTTTGGAGGCGCGCGGCTTTGAGGTTGCCATTTTCCACGCCACCGGCATGGGCGGCATGGCGTTCGAGCGTCTGGCCCGGGCCGGATCTTTCGCCGCCGTTATGGATTTCGCGCTGCCCGAGCTGGGCAATCTGATGGTGGGCTCGGTGGTGCATTCGGGGGCGGACCGGCTGACCGGGGCCGGCGGGCGCGGCATTCCGCAGATCGTGGCGCCGGGCTGTGCCGATCTCATCGATTTTGCCGGCTGGCAGGAGATCCCCGAGGCCTATGCCGACCGGCCGTTTCACGCCCACAACCGGCTGATCAAATCCTCGGGCCTGTCGCCGGAGGAGCGCGGCGCGCTGGCCCGCGACATCGTCGCGCGGCTGGAAGGGGCCGCGGGTCCGGTGCATTTGATCCTGCCCACCGGGGGCGTGGAGGAATGGGACAAGCCCGGCGGCCCCGCCCATGACCCCGAGGGCCTTGCGGCCATGATGGCCGCCTTCCGCACAGCGGCGCGCCCGCCGATTGCGGTCAGCGAGGTGGCGGCCCATATCAACGACCAGGCTTTTGCCGACCGGGCGCTGCAGATCCTGGACGGTTGGATCGCCGATGGCAGCGTGCGGCGCTAGCCGAGCTCGGCGCGAACCGCGGCAGCAAGCTCTGCCATCGAGGTAAAGCGCCAATCGACCGTCGGCATCTCGCCGGGGTTCATCGTGGCGCCGAAGCCCTTTTGCGCATGCCGTCGGTAGATCCAGCACCGGGCCAGCCCGTGGCGCGTGGCCGGCACATGATCGTGAAACATGCTCTCGGCCACATGCAGGATCTTCTCCTTGCCGATGCCGCGCTGCGCCAGCATCGCCAGCATATACTCGAAATTCCGGTCGGCAGGCTTGTAGCTGCCCACATCCTCGGCCGTATAGGCACCGTCAAAGCGCAGGCCCAGCTTGGCCTCGCTCTGGGCAAAACTGTCATTGTCGGTGTTGGTCAGAACGATCAGCTTGAACTGCTGCTTGAGCTCGGCAAGCGCGGCCGCACTGTCGGGAAAGGCCGGCCAATCGGCGACCGAGGCGCCATAGGCCAGGCATTCGCCCCAGCTTACCGGAACGCCCCATTCCTCGGCCAGGCGCCGATAGACCACGGGCAGCAGCTCGCGGTAGCGCTTGGCCGGTGTCCAGGCTTGGGCGGCGGATTCGTGACGGGCATGCGCCTCCAGGATCGCATCGCGGGTGGGCGGGGCGGCCATCCGGGCCGTCAGCGGCGCAAGCCCCGCGATCATCCCGCTTTCCCAATCGATCAGGGTGCCGTAGACATCGAAGGTCAGCGCCGAAAAATCCGTCAGTCTCTCCGTCAGTCTCTCCGTCAGTCTCATTGTCGCTCCCCTTGCCCCCGGCCCCCATGTCGGCTTCCGGGCAGGTGCCAAAAATTTGCCACATATTCGTGGCCATTTACCACTATCTTAACGCGTCGGATCAGCTAACCTCTGACTCGCGCACGTCCACCGTGCCGCCGCGAATCTGATTGGATCTGTTTCGGACGCGTGGGGTATCGGGAAAGGGCCCAGCTTGCAGGGCCTGACCGGATGCTGTGCATGAGGGAGCGGCTGGTGCGCCAGCTGCACGTTGGATGGGTAAGCGGTGTCGAGGGTTGCGGCGCCAGGGTGTCGGTGGTCCGGCGGGACCATCGCGCAACGGCGCCGGAGGATGGCGATGGGGGAGACCCTGCGCCCACCCCGCCAAGAAGACACCGAGAGGGTGAGTGGATCGATGGGTTCCGTCCTTTCAAGACTGTCAGTTTCCGCCCGCCGGTTTGGCCGCGATCCGCGCGGCACGGCAAGTGTCGAGTTTGTGGTCTCGATGCCGATCTTCCTGATCCTGTTCGGGTTTATCGGCGGGTTCGGCGAGCTGGTCTCGCAGCGCGAACATCTCGACAGCGCGGTGTTCGATGCCACGCGCTTGATCAGCCAGGCCCCGGCAAGCTGGGAAAACCCCGATGGCACACCGTCGGTCGACGCGAATGGCAAGGCTGTGCCCAGCGTCTATCCCTATTTCCACGATGAGGCCCGCGCTCTGATCGCCGAACGCATGGGGATCGATCTGACCAGCGTGCCGTCCGACGCCTCGCCGCATCCGGTCGAGATTGCGACCAGCTTTACCGAGCACACCCTGGGCACTGGCCCGAACACCTTCACCTTTTACCATCTGGAGGTGAGCGCGACGGTCGAGTTCAACGCGCCGATGCTCTATCTGCTGGCCAGCGTTGGGATGATCGACAGCGTGCGCCCCCACACCTTTGCGATGAACTCGCAGCAAGCGGCACGCTACGTCTCGTCAATCCCGGTGGGGAGCCAACCCTGCTCGGCCGTCGATCGCGCCGCCGGCTTGTGCGTCTGATGCCGACCGCGAAAGGAGCCCCCATGCGCCGCCCGTTCCTCCGCTCCGGCCCGGCCTGCCGAACCCGCGCGGCCCGACGCCTGGGCCTGTTTGCGCGCCGCGAAGATGGCGCCACAACCGTCGAGACCGTGCTGTTGCTGATGCCGCTGTTGATGCTGCTCATGACGGTGGCCGAGGTCTCCATCGGCTATTACACCATGCAGGCGACCAACAAGGCCGCGCAGCTCGGCGCCCGCCTTGCGGTGGCGCGCGACCCCATCCATCAGAATGTGTGGGAAACCAACCGGCTGATCCCGGCCAATGGCCAGATCGGCGATGCCTGTTTTGCCCCGAGCGGGGGCGATCCCTGCCAGGATCCCGGCGTGGTCTGGAGCTGCACCTATACCAGCGGCGCGCTGACCGCCGGCTGCGACAACGCGAATTTCAACGGGCTGATTGCCCAGATGCGCCGGCTCAACAGCAATATCGATCCCGAGGATGTCACGGTTGAGTACATCTATCGGCGTCTTGGCCAGGCCGGCCAGGCCTTTACGCCCGAGGTTCGGGTGACGATTGCGGCACGGTCGCTGCATGTGAACCTGCTCAGCTTTGTCGGGTTGCTGACCATTCGCGAATCGGTTGCCAGCAATTTCGGCGAGGATATGTCCTCCTAGATCTGCTTCGCGGCCGCTCCATTCCCTGCATCGGGGCGGTCAGGGCACCGCGTCCGAGGCCTGTCCGGGCCAAGATCCGCTCCGGCAAAAGCGCCCCTGGCCTGTCCTCGCGCCTGTTGAGCCTGCGCGCCATGTCCTTTGCGGCACGGGCGCTGTATCACAGGACCGGGGCGCCAAGAGGCAGGGCAGGGGGCTTGAGATGAACAGCGCAGGCGGTGTGGAGCTCATCTGGGACCAGCCGCGCGAGGATGCCCGCAGGCAGGTGCTGATCGTGGGCGCGGGGGCCTGCGGCTGCTGCGCGGCCCTTGCCGCGCATGAGGCCGGCGCGGACGTGATGCTGCTTGAGCGCGATGCGAGCCCGTCGGGCAGCACCTCGCTGTCGGGCGGCCAGATCCCCGCCGCGGGCACCGCTCTGCAGCGCAAGGCGGGGATCGATGACAGTGCCGCCACCCTGGCCGCGGATCTGATCGCCAAATCCAAGGGCAAATGCGACGCTGAGATCGCGCGACAGATCGCGGAGGCGTCCGGGCCGACCATCGACTGGCTGGCCGCACGGCTCGACATGCCTTTCAAGGTTGTCGACAATTTTCGCTATCCGGGCCATTCGGCCTATCACATGCACGGCACGCCCAGGCTCGATGGGGCCGAGCTGTTGGGCGCGTTGGTCGCAGCCCTCGCCAGGGCCGAGATCGATCTGGTGACTTCGGCCCGGGTGCGCAGGCTTTATGCGGATGCCGAACGGCGGATCCTCGCCGCGGGCATCGCCCGGCCCGACGGGCAGACCGAAATCATCGGCTGTGACGCGCTGGTTCTGGCCTGCAACGGCTATGGCGGCAATGCCGACCTCCTGCACCGCCACGCCCCGCAGATTGCCCAGGCGCATTACCATGGCCATGCCGGCAACACGGGCGATGCGGTGATCTGGGGGCAGGCGCTTGGCGCGCGCATCGCCGATCTGGGCAGCTATCAGGGCCATGGCGCGGTCACCACGCCGCAGATGGCGCATCTGGGCTGGGCCTGCATTGCCGAGGGCGGGTTTCAGGTGAATGCCGAGGGCCGACGCTTCTCGCATGAAAATGAGGGCTATTCCGAGCAGGCGGCAAAGGTGCTTGCCCAGCCCGGTGGCGTGGCCTGGACGATCTTCGATGCGCGCACCCATGCCCTGGGCGCGCAGCTCCATTCGCACCGCGAGGCCGAGGCGCAGGGCGCGATTGCCACGGCCGACACAGTTGCCGATCTGGCCGGGCGCATCGGCTGTGACACGCAGGCGCTGGCCGAGACCATGGCCGGCGTGGCCGAAATGGCCGCGGGCCGCCGCACCGATCCCTTCGGGCGCGACTTTACCGCCAGCCCGCCGCTCCAACCGCCCTATCGCATCGCCAAGGTCACCGGGGCGCTTTTTCACACCCAGGGCGGGCTGGAGGTCGACGGCACCGGACGCGTTCTGCTGGAGGATGGCAGCCTGGCGCCGAACCTCTTTGCCGGGGGCGGCGCGGCGCGCGGTCTCTCCGGCCCGTCGGATTGGGGCTATCTCTCCGGCTCCGGTCTGCTGATGGCCACGGTACTGGGCCGGCTTTCAGGTGCCGCCGCGGCGGGCCTGGCGCAGGTTTCGACGGGCTGAAACGCCCAGGGCCGCCCGCGGCGCCCTGCTGAAAACGGTTGACAGGCCAGCCAGATCAGCAAAACATTCCAGATGTGAAAAAAAATGCAGCGCAAGAGCTGCAGGGCTGCGGCGAAGGCGCGAAAAGCTGCCACAGCCGCGCTTGGGGAGGACGCGTTGGCCAAGACAGCCACGGCGCTGATGGCTCAGGATGAGGCAGGGCTTGCCGCCCGGGCGGCCTGGCTGCATTTTGTCGGCGGGCTGACCCAGGGCGAGGTTGCTGAGCGTCTGGGCCTGTCGGCCACGCGCGCACATCGCGCCATCGCCAAGGCGCAGGCCATGGGCCTGGTCCATGTCTGGGTCGACCCGCGCGCCACCGGCTGTGTCGAGCTTGAAAACCGCCTCATTGCCCGGTTCGGCCTGTCGACCTGCCGGGTGGCCGCCGAGCTGCCCGAGCCGGGGCCTTTGCCGCTGCGCGCGCTTGGGGCGATCGGGGGCGATTGGCTGGGCTCGGTCCTCGATCGCGGACGGCATGAGGTGATCGGCATCAGCCATGGCCGCACCCTGGCCGCGGCCGTCGAGGCCATGCGCCCGCGCGAGGAGAGCCGCTCGGCCTTTGTCTCGCTCCTGGGCGGCTTGACCCGCTCGCTTGCCGCCAACCCCTATGACGTGATCCACCGGCTGGCCCAGAAATCCGGCGCCGAGGCCTATCTGATGCCCGCGCCGCTTTTCACCGACACCGCGGCCGACAAGGCCATGCTGCTCTCGCAATCGCTGTTGCGCGATGTTTTGGAGCGGATGCGCGCGGCCAGCCTGGCCATTGTGGGCGTGGGCGAGCTGGAAAGCTCGCAGGGCATTGCCGCGCTCATGGGCGAAGACGCCGCGTCCATCGACGCGCTGCGCGCGGCCGGGGCACGGGCAGAAATCCTGGGCCAGTTCCTCAATGCCGAAGGCGCGGTGATGGCCACCCCGTTTGACGGGCGCGCCATGGCGCTGCCGCTCGATGAGCTGCGCGGCCGCGAGGTCGTGGCCATTGCCGGCGGCGCGTCCAAAGCCTCGGCCATCCAGGCCGCGCTCAAAAGCGGCATCCTGACCGGACTGATCATCGACGAGGCAACCGCTCGCGGCCTTGTCGGTGCGCCCCATGACGCTGATGTCGTGGCGGCAGAATAAATGACGGGCAAAGGGAGGACCCAAGATGTATGAGAAGGAAAAAGGCCTGATCGACGCCTATATGCGCGGGCAGATGAGCCGGCGCAGCCTGATCCGCGGGTTGGGCGCCATGGGCGTGACGGCCGCAACGGCCGGCGTGCTGGTCAATGCTGCTGCCACCCGGGCGCTGGCCGCCGATTTCGACTGGAAGCAGCATGCCGGCAAGGGCATCAAGCTCCTGCTCAACAAGCACCCCTATACCGATGCCATGCTGGCCAATCTGGCCAATTTCACCGAACTCACTGGCATGGAGGTCGCCTATGACATCTTCCCCGAGGATGTCTATTTCGACAAGGTGACCGCGGCGCTCTCCTCGCGCTCCTCCGAATATGATGCATTCATGACCGGCGCCTACATGACCTGGACCTACGGTCCGGCGGGCTGGGTGGTCGATCACAATGAGTGGATCGAGGACCCCTCCAAGACCAACCCCAACTACAATTGGACCGACATGCTGGAGGGCGTGCGCAAATCCTGCGCCTGGAACGGCCGGCCCGGCGGCGAGCTTGGCTCGGAGGATGCGTTCCAGTGGTGCATTCCCTGGGGGTATGAGCAGAACAACCTGGCCTATAATGCCGCGATGATGGAGGCCGCCGGCGTCGACGTGCCCACCGATCTCGATGGGCTGATGGAGGCTGCGGCCAAGGTTCAGGCCGACACTGACGGGATCTACGGCATCGGGGTGCGCGGCTCGCGCAGCTGGGCGACGATCCATCCGGGCTTCCTGTCGGCCTATGCCAATCTGGGCGAGGTCGACCTGAATGTCTCGGCCGACGGCATGCTGTCGGCGGCGATGAACACCGCCAATTCCAAGGAGTTCCACGCCAAATGGGTCAAGATGATCCAGGACAGCGGTGCGGCCGACTGGTCGACCCACACCTGGTATCAGGTCGGCACCGATCTGGGCGCGGGCAAATCGGCGATGATCTATGATGCCGATATCCTGGGCTATTTCATGAATGGCGGCGACAATGCCATGGCCGGCAAGCTGGCCTATGCGCCCTTTGCGGCCTCGGGCAATGGCGCGCCCACGCCCAATATCTGGATCTGGTCGCTGGCCATGTCCAAATTCTCGCGCGATCTCGACGCCACCTGGACCTTCATGCAATGGGCCAGCGGGCCGGAGCATGGGCTTTTTGGCGCCACGCAGATGGATTTCGTCAACCCGGTGCGCGAGAGCGTCTGGGCCGATGCGGGCTTCCGCGACCGTCTGGCCTCCAGCTATCCGGGCTATGTCGAGATGCATGACGTCTCGGCGCCGGGTGCGTCGATCAAGTTCACCGCCCAGCCGCTTTTCTTCGATCTGACCACCGAATGGGCGGCCAGCCTGCAGAAAATGGTCGCCGGCGAGGTGCCGGTCGATGAGGGGCTCGACCAGCTTGCCGCCAGCGTTGACCGGCAGCTTAAGGATGCCGGGCTGGGCTGATCGGCCAGAATTGGTCGGCTGGGGCTGATCGGCCTCGATCGACCGGTCCGAGCGATCACGCAAGGGGCGCCCCTTTTCCCGTGGGCGCCCCGCCACGCCGAGGACGGGCCACGCCCGCCCGATCCGGATCGCCTTGGGGCGGACCCCACTTGGCCCGACCCGATCCGTCTGACCCCTGAGCGCGGGAGGGCTCTCTTTGGCTGAGATCACGGCAGCGCCAGCGCGGCGGCCCTATCGGGTGTCGCGGCGGCTGTTTCCCTATCTGCTGAGCCTGCCCGCACTGTTGGTCTGCATCGGGATCCTGATCCCGTTCTTTACGGCTGTCTTCTACTCGCTGCAGCGCTACCGGCTCTCCCAGCCCTGGAACCGGGGCATGAACTGGGGCGAGACCTATCTGAACTTTCTCTCCGACCCGTCCTTTTGGAACACGTTGCAGGTGAGCCTCGTCTATGCCGGGCTGACAGTGGTGCTGGAGCTGCTGCTGGGCCTTGCGATCGCGCTTTTGCTGCAGCGGCGCACGCCGCTCAACAATTTCGTCTCGATCATGCTGCTGATGCCGCTGATGACCGCCCCGGCGCTGGCCGCGCTGATGTTCAAGCTGATGACCAACCCCAATTTCGGCATTCTGAGCTATCTGGCGGGCACAATCGGATTTGCAGATATGCGATGGGGATCAGACCCATCCACCGCGCTTCTCACCGTGATTCTTGTAGATATCTGGGTTTACACCCCGTTTATGATGATCCTGCTGCTGGCCGGGCTGCGCAGCCTGCCGACCCAGCCCTTCGAGGCCGCAGCGCTCGACGGGGTGCCGCGTTTGCAGCAGTTCTGGCGCATCACCCTGCCGATGCTGCTGCCCTATATCCTGACCGCCTCGCTCTTCCGGCTGCTCGACAGCATCCAGCAATTCGACATCATCTACGCGCTGACCCAGGGCGGGCCGGGCGACACGCTGATGGTCTTTCAGGTCGAGGCCTATCTGAACTTCTTCCAATCGACCAATATCGGGCGGTCGGCGGCGCTGCTGATGATCCTCTGGGCGGTGACCTTCATTCTGTCGAATTTCTTCATCAAGAGCTGGCTGCGGCTGCGCGAACGGGCGCGGGGGGAGAGCTGAGATGACCCATCATTCGCGGCTGGAGCGGGTGCTGCGCGGGGTGGCCCTGACCCTCATCGTGCTGTTCTTCATGTTCCCGATCTTCTGGATCGTGCTGATGAGCCTGCAGACCAACGAGACGATCCTGCGCTCGCCGCCCTCGATGCTGTTTGAGCCGACGCTGTCGAACTATTCGGCGATCATCGCGGGGCGGCTCGACAGCAATGTCGCCTCGATGGGCATCGAGTTCATGGGCAACCTGCTCAACTCCATCATTCTGGCGGGCGGCTCGGTCGCGCTGGCGCTGCTGCTGGGCGTGCCGGCGGCCTATGCCTTTGCGCGCCACAAATTCCGCGGCTCCGAAGACATCGCCTTCACGCTGCTCAGCTTTCGCTTTGCCCCGCCGCTTCTGGTGCTGCTGCCGCTCACGATGTATTTCCAGCAGATCGGGCTTGCCGACACCTATTTCGGGCTGATCTGGGTTTACCAGCTGATCTGTCTGCCGCTGATCCTGTGGATCGTGCGCGGCTATTTCGAGGATATCAGCCCGGATGTCGAGCATGCCTATCGCATCGCCGGGCATTCCTGGTTTGCCACCTTCCGGCGCATCTCGCTGCCGCTTGCCGGCCCGGGGATCGCGGCGGCAGCCCTGCTGGCCTTCATCTTTGCGTGGAACAATTTCATCTTCGCGCTGGTGCTTGCGTCGGCCGACAAACAGCCGGTGACCGTGGGCGCGCTCGCCTTCGTGACCGCAAGCGGCATTCAGTATGGCCAGATCGCCGCGGCGGTGGTGCTGTCGATCACGCCGACCCTGGCGCTGGCGCTTTACGCGCAGCGCTATCTGGTCGAAGGGCTGTCGCTTGGCGCGGTGAAGGGGTGAGGCGATGAGCGGGATCCGCATCGAGGCGCTCACCAAGCGCTACAAAAGCGAGACGGTGCTGGACGACATCTCGCTTGAGGTCGCGCCCGGCGAGACGCTGGCGCTATTTGGCCCTTCGGGCGCTGGCAAGACGGTGCTGCTGCGCTGCATCGCCGGGGCGGTGGAGCCCGACCAGGGCCGGGTGATCCTGGGCGGAGAGGATGTGACCGATGCCCCGCCCGAGGCGCGCGGCGTGGGCATGGCCTTTCAGAATTTCGCGCTGTTCCCGCATATGTCGGCCCATGAAAACATCGCGAGCCCGCTGCATGCCCGCCGCACCCCCCGTGCGCGGCTGCGCGACGGGGTGGAGGCCGTCGCCAAGCTTCTCAAGATCGACCATGTGCTCGGCCATGCGCCCAAGGCGCTGTCGAACGGGCAAAAGCAGCGCACCGCCCTGGCCCGCGCCCTGGTGGCCGAGCCGAATGTGCTGTTGCTCGACGATCCGCTGCGCAATGTCGATGCCAAGCTGCGGTTCGAGATGCGGCTGGAGCTGCCGCGCCTGCTCTCCGATCGCGGGGCCACGGTCATCTATGTGACCCAGGATTATAAGGAGGCGATGGCGCTGGGCAGCCGCATCGCGGTGCTGGAGGCCGGGCGGATTGTGCAGATCGGCCCGCCGGAGGAGATCTATCTTCGCCCCGCCACCGTTGGCATCGCACGGCTTTTCGGCGATCCCACGATCAACCTGCTGGCCGTCACGCCACAGCGCGATTCTGCGGAGCGGGCGGGGGTCCAGGGGGTCTACGTGACGATATCCGACCAGAAGATCCCGCTCGCGCCCGGGTTCGAGGCGCTGGTCGGCCGCGAGGTGACCTTTGGGCTGCGGCCCGAGGCGCTGCGCTTTGCCGATGCCGGACAGGACGGCGCCATTCCTGTCGAGATCGAGGCCGAAACCCCGCTCAACGAAAAGACCGTCACCCTGACCCAGACGCTGCGCGGGCGCGAGCTTCTGGTCTCGCGCCCCGCGGGGATGCCCGGCCCCGCCTCGGGCCCTGCGCAGCTGGCCATCGACGGTGCGGCGGCCGTGCTTTTTGACCGCGAGACCGGCGCGCGGCTGCTCCCGGATCCGGTGACCCGCAAGGCGCAGAAGGGCGTTCCGGCATGAGCTATCTGGCGCTTGAGAATGTGAGCAAGGTGTTCAACCCGGGGCCGCGCGCCGTGACGGCGGTGCGCGATCTCGACCTTGACATCGCGCAGGGCGAGATCGTGGCGCTGCTGGGCTCTTCGGGCTGCGGCAAGACCTCCACCCTGCGGATGATCGCGGGGTTCGAGGA
>JBCBKN010000124.1:0-11021 GCA_038521775.1 Pseudomonadota bacterium
ACCGGCACCGAGGGTCCCGCATCGTTCACCCGCTCGCCCTGGTCAGAGATCAGCGCGCGCACCTTGCCCCATTGCTCGCCCACAACGAACACATCACCGCGTTTGAGCGTGCCGCGCTGAACCAGCACAGTGGCGACCGGGCCGCGCCCGGTGTCGAGCTTGGCCTCGATGACGGCACCTTCGGCCGGCCGGTCGGGATTGGCGCGAAGCTCCAGAAGCTCCGCCTGCAGCGCGACGTTTTCGAGCAGATCGTCGATGCCCTGCCGGGTGACGGCCGAGACCTCGATGTCGAGCACATCGCCCGACATCTCCTCGACCACCACCTCATGCTGCAAGAGCTCCACCCGCACGCGCTGCGGGTCGGCATCGGGCTTGTCGCATTTGTTGATCGCCACGATCATCGGCACCTCGGCCGCCTTGGCATGGCTGATCGCCTCGATCGTCTGGGGCATCACGCTGTCATCGGCGGCCACCACCAGAATGACGATGTCGGTCACCTGCGCGCCGCGCGCCCGCATCGAGGTGAAGGCCGCATGGCCCGGCGTGTCGAGGAAGGTGACCACGCGGCCCTCGCCCGTCGTCACCTGATAGGCGCCGATATGCTGGGTGATGCCGCCGGCCTCGCCCGACACGACATTTGCGTGGCGGATTGCGTCCAGAAGCGAGGTTTTGCCGTGGTCGACATGGCCCATCACCGTCACCACCGGGGCGCGGGGCGCAAGCTGGTCGTCATTATCCTCGGCGGTTTCAATCGCGTCCTCGACGTCGGATTCCGAAACGCGCAGCACCTTATGGCCGAAATCGGCAATCACCAGCTCGGCGGTCTCGGCATCGATGGTCTGGTTCATCGTGGCCATAATGCCATTGCCCATCAGAAACTTGACCACATCGGCGACCCGTTCGGCCATCCGGTTGGCAAGTTCCTGCACGGTGATCGCATCGGGCAGCTTGACCTCGCGCACGACCTTCTCGCGCGGCTCCTGCGCGCCGCCCATCTTGCGCCGCTCCCGCTCCTGCCGGCGGCGCATGGCGGCCATCGAACGCTGGCGGCCGCCCTCCTCGCCCCCGGTCAGGGCCTGGTTGATGGTCAGCTTGCCTGACGAGCGGCGGCTGTCGCCGGTCTTGGCCTTGTTTGCGCGCTCATTGGCCTCGCGCTCGCGCCGTCCGGCCGGCGCACGCTGGGGCTTGTCGGCGGGCGGAGCGGCCGGTTCGGCGGGGGCGGCGGTGGCCTGGGTGCGCGACTGGCGCGCCGCCCGTGCCTCGGCCCGGGCCTTTTCCTCCTCGGCCTTCTTGCGCTCGGCCTCCTCAAGGGCCTTTTGTGCTTCGATCTCGCGCTTACGGGCCTCTTCGCGCTCGCGCGCCTCCCGCTCCTCGCGTTCGCGCGCCTCGCGCAGCCGTTCAAGCTCAGCCACGCGGCGCCGTTCATCTTCGACCTGGCGGCGACGCCGGTCCTGTTCGGTCGCCTGCGCGGCCTCCAGGGCCTTGCGGCGCCGGGCGATCTCTTCGCTCGACAGGGTCTTGCCGCCCGCGCCGGGCTTGCCCCCGCGCTGGTTCCGGCCCTGCGGCTGGCCCCGCTGGGCTTGCCGCCCCTGACGGTCGCGCACCGGTTGGGAAGACGGTTGCGAATTGGACGGGGCCTGCGGCGGGGGTGTCTGGGTCGGTGCCGATGTCCGCCGGTCGGTGGTTGGGCCCGTGGTTGGGCTCGCTTCCTGCGCCGGCTGGCGACGCGCGGTCGGTGCCGTGTCGGCATCGGTCGCCGCAGCCGAGGCCGCAGCCACCGCCGCGGGCGTGACCGCCGCAGAAACATCTGCGGTCGAGGTTTGGGGATCCTCTGCCGCACTGGCCGCAGGTTTGGGCTCCACAGCGGTCGTCTCCGCGCGCGCGGGTTCGGCGGAGGGGGCGTCGGATCTGGCCGCTGCGGCCCCAGAGACATCCGTGGCCGGAGAGACCGCATCGGCAGGAGGTGCCGTGCGGGTTTTGGGCGATGCCTCCGATGGCAAGGACGTCTCGGAGGCAGGCGCGCGCCGTGTCGCCGTATTCTCTGCATCCGGATCAGCGGCGCTCGGCACCGTCTGCACCGGCGACGTCTGGGCGGTCTCAGTCTGGGCAGGCTCAGTTTGGGCGGGCGCCGTCTGGATAGACTCAGTCTGGACGGGCTCACTCGGCACCGGCTCAGCCTGGACGGGTGCCGTCTGCGCAGGTTCCGTCTGTGCAGGTGCCGTCTGCGCAGGTGTTGTCTGCGCAGGTGCCGTCTCCGTCACTGCCTCAGCCCGTGCCTCAAGCACATCCGTCCCGCCCTCGGCATGGCCGGGGGCCTGCTCGGCATGGGCCTGGGCCGCCACCTGGGCGGATGACCGCGCCGTGGCGTCAGCGGCAAGATCCTTGGCCGGCTCAACCGGGGCTTCCGCGGCCCGGGCCTGGGCAGCTTTCGCGGCAAGACCCGCGCGGATATCGGCCGCTGTCGTCGCACCGGGTTTCTGCTGGAGCACGAATTTCTTTTTGGTTTCGACCACGACCGATTTGGTGCGGCCATGCGAGAAGCTCTGGCGCACCCGGTCCGGATGCCCCTTGAGCCCCATTTTTCCGCCCTTGCCGTCGCCCGTCATCTTGCTCATTCGATGCCTTACCTATCTGCCCGGCCCGCTGGGCCGGTCACGCTTGCGCAGTTGACTGAAGACGTAACCGCGATTTCCCTCAGACCAGCCAGCCTGCCAGCCTCATCGAGAACCCGATCAGAGAGCCCACCCACGCCAAGCGCGGCATGTATCACATGATCGCGTCCAAATGCCAAACCCAATTCAGCCGCCGTTGCGCAGCCGATCCGGGGCGCGTCGCCGGCCAAAGGGCGCAGTTTCGCCTTCCCGGCCTCCGCCCCATCGGATGCTTCCAGAAGCGCGCGAACCGGCCCGGCCCGCAGCATCGCCCGGGTTTTTTCGAACCCGGCAATGGCCAGCCCGGCCTTTCGTGCCAGGGACAGAAGATCGACGAAACGCCGCGCGCTGAGCGATTCGACCAGATCGGAGAGGCCATCAGGCGCCAAGACCGATGTTTTTGCAGCGCGCGAGAAGAGGTTCTTTGCCACCGCGCGGTCGAGTGCCGCGCGGCTGGCCGAGACCCAGATGCCCCGGCCCGGAAGGCGGCCGGCCAGATCCGGCGTGATCGCGCCGTCCGGCCCGGCGACAAAGCGGATCAGCCGGGCCGCGTCGTCCCGCGCACCCGTGGCGATGCAGCGCCGTTCAGGTGCCTCCCGCTCCTTGGTCCGTCCGCCGCGCGCCACCGGGCATCTCCCCAGCTCACGCTTGCGGTGCGTCGGCGGTGCTGTCATCCGCCTCCGCCCCATCGTCCGGCTCGTCACCGGTCTGCGCCAACACATCCTCTTCGGTCACCCAGCCCAGCGACAGCCGCGCCGACATCACCAGCGCGCGGGCCTCGTCGAGCGAGAGATCGAAGGCCTCGAGCAAACCGTCATCCTTGACCCGTTTGCCGTCGATCGTTGAATAGCCGCCCGCCAGCTCCCAATCGGCGCAGGTGGCGAAATCCTCCAGCGTTTTGACCCCGTCCTCGACCAGCGCCAGCAGCATTTGCGGCGTCAGGCCGGGAAACTCGGACAGGCTCTCGTCCAGCCCGCCCGCGCGGGCCTTTTCCATCGCCTGAACGTTGATTTCCTCGAGGCTTTCGCGCGCGCGGGCCTGAAGCTCCTCGGCCGTGTCCTCGTCGAACCCTTCGATGGAGAGCAGCACGTCGAGATCGACATAGGCGACCTCTTCAAGCGAGGTGAACCCCTCGGCGACCAGAAGCTGAGCGACCATCTCGTCGACATTCATCGCATCCATGAACATCTGGCTGCGCTGGGCGAACTCGGCCTGGCGGCGCTCGCTCTCCTCGGCCTCGGTCATGATGTCGATCTGCCAACCGGTGAGCTGCGAGGCGAGCCGCACATTCTGGCCGCGCCGGCCGATGGCCAGGCTCAGCTGCTCATCGGGGACCACGACCTCGATGCGCTCGGCATCCTCGTCCATCACCACCTTGGCGACCTCGGCAGGCTGCAGGGCATTGACCAGGAAGGTGGCAATGTCGGCCGTCCAAGGAATGATGTCGATCTTCTCGCCCTGCAGTTCGGCGACCACCGCCTGCACGCGGCTGCCGCGCATGCCCACACAGGCGCCGACCGGGTCGATGGAATTGTCATAAGAGATGACGGCGATCTTGGCGCGGCTGCCCGGGTCGCGGGCCACGGCCTTGATCTCGATGATGCCGTCATAAATCTCCGGCACTTCCATCTTGAAAAGCTCGGCCATGAATTCGGGCGCGGTGCGCGACAGAAAGATCTGCGGGCCGCGGGTTTCCTCGCGCACATCGCGCACATAGGAGCGGATGCGGTCGCCATTGCGGTAAGCCTCGCGCGGGATCATCTGGTCGCGGCGGATCACCGCCTCGCCCCGGCCGATATCGACGATGACATTGCCGTATTCGACGCGCTTGACGACGCCGTTGATGATGGTGCCGATCCGGTCCTTGAACTCTTCGTACTGGCGGGCGCGCTCGGCCTCGCGCACCTTTTGGACGATCACCTGCTTGGCCGATTGCGCGGCGATGCGCCCGAAATCCAGCGGCGGCAGCGTGTCGGTGATCTCGGTGCCGATCTCGGCATCCGCGCGGATTTTGACAGCATCCTCCAGCATCAGCTCGGTGAAGTGGTTCTCGACCTCCTCAACCACCGTGCGCACCCGGGTCAGCGTCAGCTCGCCCGATTTGCGGTCGATGGCCGCGCGGATGTCATATTCGGCGCCATAGCGGCCGCGGGCCGCCTTTGCCATGGATTCCTCCATCGCATCCACGACCAGGTCCGGGTCGATGAGCTTTTCGCGCGCCACCGCATCGGCGATCTGCAGGAGCTCCAGCTTGTTTGCGCTGACTGTGCTCATACCTCTGTCCTCCCGGCCGGTTCCCGCGCCGCAATCTCGTCTTCGGCCACATCCTGTGCGGCGGTTTCCTCGATCTCATCAAACCCGCCGGGATCGAAATCCGCAGGCTTGCCCTTCAGGCTTTCGGCAATCAGCGCATCGGTCAGCACCAGCCGTGCATCGCCCAGCCAGTCAAACTGCAGGCCGATGGTCTGCGCCCCGCCCGGCGCGTCGATCTCGATGAGCACCTCGCCATCCTCAACGCCCTGAAGCAGGCCGCGAAAGCGCTTGCGCCCGTCGATCGCCTCGGCCAGCTCCAGCTTGGCCTCCCACCCCGCCCAGCGCTCAAAATCGCCAAGGCTGGTGAGGGGGCGGTCGATCCCCGGCGAGGAGACCTCCAGCGTGTACTGGCCCTGGATCGGGTCTTCGACGTCGAGAAGCGCCGACATCGCCCGGCTGAGCGCCGCGCAATCCTCAACCTCCATCTGCCCATCCGCGCTGCGCTCGGCCATGATCTGCAAGGTCGGCGTGTTGCCGCCCTGCAGACGCAGCCGCACCAGCCGAAACCCCATCCCCTCGATGCTGGGTTCGATCAGATCGGCGATCCGCCGGTCGGCGGGGGTTTTGGCAACGAGATCCGTCACGCGTGGCAGATATCCCAGGCTTAGCGGGTCAACAAAAAAACGGGCCAGCGGCCCGTCGATGTTTCCGGTGGAGGATCAAGCTGAGCCGATCCGCCGCTGGTTGCTAGATACTGTGCTGCCCAGCCGGATGCAAGACCCGGTGCAGCGTCACGCAGCGCGAATTCGACGCCGCCGCGCTGCTGGGTCCTTTGAGATGCGATCGGGGGTCTTGCGGACCAGGATCTCTACGGATGCAGGCGTCGCGCGCGACCTGCCCGACCTTGCCGGTTACTGGGTCATCCCGTCCCAAAAGCGTTTGACCTTGGAGAAGAAGTCGCGCTGCTCGGGGTTGTTGTCCTTGCCGGCAGCCTCGAACTCGCGCAGCAGTTCCTTTTGCTTGGTGGTCAGGTTGACCGGCGTCTCCACCGCAATCTCCAGATAAAGATCGCCCCGGGCAGTGCCGCGCAGCGAGGGCATACCCTTGCCGCGCAGGCGCAGCTGTTTGCTGGTCTGCACCCCCTCGGGCACCCGCACCCGGGTGCGCCCGCCATCGAGCGTCGGCACCTCGATATCGCCGCCCATGGCCGCGGTCACCATCGAGACCGGGATGCGGCAGTAAAGATCGGTGCCCTCACGCTCAAAGATCTGGTGCTGGGCGACCTGGATGAAGATGTAGAGATCGCCCGACGGCCCGCCGCGCTGTCCCGGCTCGCCCTCGCCGGCCAGACGGATGCGGGTGCCCGTCTCCACCCCGGCGGGAATGTTGACATTGAGCGCACGCTCGCGCTGCACCCGGCCCGTGCCGTTGCAGACCCGGCAGGGGTTCTTGATGATCTGGCCGCGCCCCTGGCAGGTGGGGCAGGTGCGCTCGATGGTGAAAAACCCCTGCTGGGCCCGCACCTTGCCCTGGCCCGAGCAGGTGGGGCAGGTGGTGGGCTCGGACCCGTCCGCCGAGCCGGTGCCATTGCAGGCCTCGCAGGGGGCCGAGCCCGGGATCGTGACGCTGGCCTGCTTGCCGGTCATCGCCTCTTCGAGGCTGACGGTCAGATTGTAGCGCAGGTCCGAGCCGCGTGCCGCGCGCCCCTGCGGGCCACGGCGTCCGCCGCGCTGCATGAAATCGCCAAAAAGGTCGTCGAAGACATCCGAAAAGGCCGAGGTGAAATCGCCCGAGCCGGGGCGAAACCCGCCCCCCGGGCCGTTGCCGCCCTCAAAGGCCGCATGGCCGAACTGGTCATAGGCGGCCTTTTTCTGCGGATCCTTGAGGATCTCGTAGGCCTCGTTGACCTCCTTGAACTTGGTTTCGGCCTCGGGATTGTCTTTGTTGCGGTCAGGATGCAGCTCCATCGCCTTCTTGCGATAGGCCTTTTTCATATCCGCATCCGACGCGCCCTTGGCCACGCCCAACACATCGTAATAGTCGCGCTTTGCCATATCAGGGCCCCTGGTTGGCCAAGTGGGTTCCGGGCCGGCCGGGCAGTCCCGGCGCGGAGGCGTCGTCCCGGGTCAGCCCAAGGATGGTGTTCATGCGGGTTCTCAAGATCGGTGCATACCCTGCCTGTGCCAACTGTGCCAGCAATGCCGCGTTTCCCGAGCGTCCAGTTTCCAATAGGATGACCTCCGGGTGCAAGGTTGCCGGTGCCGTTGCAAAAAAGCTGCCCAGAACCGCGGCCTCCATTCCCTCAATGTCGATCTTCAAGGCGTCGATGCGGGTCACGCCCGCCGCGCCAAGCACATCGGCCAAAGGCTGCGCTGCCACCTCGACCGTGCCGCCGGCATCGACCCTGACCTCGCCGCGATTCGCACCCGCCGCCGCCAGACTGACGGTGCCCGCCTGGTCCGCCAGGGCCGCCGGCACGACCGTCACCTCATCGGCACCGGAGAGCTCGATATTGCAGCGCAGCCGGGTCAACGTGTCGGGGTCGGGCTCCACGGCCACCGCGCGCAGGGCCCGCCCGGCCGCAAGACAGGCCGCCCGGACCGAGAGCGTGTAGAGCCCGACATTGGCGCCGGCATCGACAAAGACGAACGGGCCGCTGCCCGCGGCGATCATCGCGTTGAGATGGCGCCGCTCGGCCCCGTCCCACAGATGCGCACCCGCAAAGACCCGCTTTTCGCAGCGATTGTCATGCGGATGCAGGCGCGCGCGCTGGCTGCCAAAGAGGGCGACGTCGAAGGGTGCTGTCCGCCCGGCAAGGCAGAGGCGCCGGATGATCGACACGCCCCAGAGACCGAGCCGGCCCTGAGGCAGGCGGTCGGCAAGCCGGCGCAGCGCCTCAACCGGCCCCGGCAGTGCAAATCGTCCGAATTCCGCTGGGTCCGCCGGTCGCACGGATTCTTGCATCTGCGCCCTCCCAGGCGGTGCGGCCCGATACTGCCGGGCGCGGCCCGGGGCGTTCGGCCCCGCGCCGCACCTGCATCACGCACGCTTGGCGTCGTCGTCCTTGACCTCTTCGTAATCGGCATCGACGACATCGTCATCATTGCCCGCCGTGGGGCCGTCGCTGGCCTCGGCCTCCGGCTCGACGCTCTCGGCCGCCTCGGTCTCGGCCTGGGCCTTGTAGATCGCCTCGCCCAGCTTCATCGAGGCCTCCATCAAGCCCTGGGTCTTGGTCTTGATGTCCTCGGGATCGCCGGTCTCGACCGCCTCGCGCAGCGTGGCCATGGCAGCCTCGATCTCGGCCTTGGTGTCGTCATCGACCTTGTCGCCATGCTCCTTGAGCGATTTTTCGGTCGAATGGACCAGGCTTTCGGCCTGGTTCTTGGCCTCCACGACCGAGCGGCGCTGCTTGTCGGCCTCGGCATTCTCCTCAGCCTCGCGCACCATCTTCTCGATATCGTCATCGGAGAGGCCGCCCGAGGCCTGGATGGTGATCTTCTGTTCCTTGTTGGTGGCCTTGTCCTTGGCCGAGACGCTGACGATGCCATTGGCGTCGATGTCGAAGGCGACCTCGATCTGGGGCATGCCGCGCGGTGCGGGCGGGATGTTTTCCAGATTGAACTGGCCCAGTTCCTTGTTGTCGGAGGCCATCTCACGCTCGCCCTGATAGACCCGGATCGTCACCGCCGTCTGGTTGTCATCGGCGGTCGAGAAGATCTGGCTCTTCTTGGTGGGGATGGTGGTGTTGCGGTCGATCAGCCGGGTGAAGACGCCGCCCAGGGTCTCGATGCCCAGGCTCAGCGGCGTGACGTCGAGCAGCACCACGTCCTTCACATCGCCCTGCAGAACGCCGGCCTGGATGGCCGCACCCAGCGCGACCACCTCATCGGGGTTCACCCCGCGATGCGGCTCCTTGCCAAAGAAGGTCGTGACCTCCTCGATCACCTTGGGCATGCGGGTCATCCCGCCCACCAGCACCACCTCGTCGATGTCGGCCTTGGTGACGCCGGCATCTTTGAGCGCCGCGGCGCAGGGTTTGAGCGAGCGGGTGATCAGATCCTCGACCAGGCTGTCGAGCTTGGCGCGGGTCAGTTTCATGACCAGGTGCAGGGGCGAGCCGGTCTTGCCGTCCATCGAGATGAAGGGCTGGTTGATCTCGGTCTGGGTCGAGGAGCTGAGCTCGATCTTGGCCTTCTCGGCGGCCTCCTTGAGGCGCTGCAGGGCGAGCTTGTCCTTGGTCAGATCGACGGCATGCTCTTTCTTGAACTCGGCTGCGAGGTAATCGACGATCCGCATGTCGAAATCTTCGCCACCCAGGAAGGTGTCGCCATTGGTCGACTTCACTTCGAACAGGCCGTCATCGATCTCCAGGATCGAAATGTCGAAGGTGCCGCCTCCAAGGTCGTAGACGGCGATCGTCTTGCCGCCCTCCTTGTCGAGCCCATAGGCAAGGGCCGCGGCCGTCGGCTCGTTGATGATGCGCAGAACGTCGAGCCCGGCGATCTTGCCGGCATCCTTGGTGGCCTGGCGCTGCGCGTCGTTGAAATAGGCCGGCACGGTGATCACGGCCTGCTTCACATCCTCGCCCAGATAGCTCTCGGCGGTCTCTTTCATCTTTTGCAGGACAAAGGCCGAGATCTGGCTGGGCGCGAATTTCTCGCCCTTCACCTCGACCCAGGCATCGCCATTGTCGCCCTCGACAATGTCATAGGGCACCATGGATTTGTCCTTTTCGACCATCGGGTCGTCGATGCGCCGGCCGATCAGGCGCTTGACGGCAAAAAGGGTGTTTTGCGGGTTGGTCACCGCCTGGCGCTTGGCCGACTGGCCGACCAGCCGCTCGTCATCGGTAAAGCCGACCATCGAGGGGGTGGTGCGCGCGCCCTCGACATTCTCGATCACGCGGGGCTTTGCACCATCCATGATGGCCACACAGCTGTTGGTGGTTCCAAGGTCGATGCCAATCACTTTCGCCATGTAGCGGTCCTTTCCCTTCATTCGGCGATGTCGGGGAGCGGGTCCGTTCGCGGCCCCCGCCGCCCATCCCAGAGGGCGCCCCAGTTGGGGCGCGCAGGAACTGGTCGCGATATAGGTCGCGGCTTTGCCGGCTGCAAGCGTTTGACGTGCCGTCACAGGGCCGCGTTTCAGCATCCCGTCAGGTGGGCAAAGGGGATTGCGCCGGATCGTGCGGCGCGGCCATGCTGTCTGGATGACAGGGCGGCAGGATCCCGAGACGCACGCGCAGGGCGAGGAGATTGCCGGCGCGCGGCTGTGGCGCGGCTGGCTGTCGCGCGCCATGCAGGAGGCGCTGGTCGCGGATCTGCGCGCCGTGCTGGCCGAGGCACCGCTGGTCACCCCGGTCACCCCGCGCGGGCAGGCGATGTCGGTGCGCATGACGGCCTGCGGGCGGCTGGGCTGGATCACCGACCGCAAGGGCTATCGCTATGCCGAGCGGCACCCTTCGGGCGCGGCCTGGCCGCCGGTCCCTGCGGCCGTGCTGGCGGTGTGGCGGCGCCTTGCCGACTGGCCCGAGGATCCCGATTGCTGTCTGATCAACTGGTATGATGCGAGCGCCCGGATGGGCATGCATCAGGACCGGGATGAGGGCACGTTCTCGGCGCCGGTTCTGTCGATCTCGCTGGGCGACACGGGGGTGTTTCGCATCGGCGGGGTCGCACGCGGTGGGCGGACGACGCGCATCGATCTTGCCTCGGGCGATGTGCTGCGGCTGTCGGGCCCGTCGCGGCTGGCCTATCACGGTGTGGCGCGCATCCTGCCGGGCAGCAGCGATCTTTTGGATGCGCCTGGGCGGATCAACCTGACCTGCCGGGTCGTCGCATCGACCCCCTGAGCATCTGCACAGAGCCGCAGCGGCGTCGGCAGACCGGTTGCGCCCGTTCTGGCTCGGTCGCGCGCCGATCCGACACCCGCCGGGATCACCCGTCCTTGACGACAGGGTGCGGACGGCAGGGCAGCTTGGTGGCGCGCAGCGACTGGCACGCGGCAAGCGCGCCATCCTCGGTCAGCCCGGTCAAAAGCGCCTCGAACAGATGCAGGCCGCGGATCACCGTGGCATCGACGGTCTGCCGCGCACCGTTCAGGACCGGCACAGCAGCC
>JBCBKN010000125.1:0-10978 GCA_038521775.1 Pseudomonadota bacterium
CAGATGGGCGGCAATATCGGCCGCGGGGTGCTCGATCTCGACCCCGGCCATGATGGCGAGGTCGTGGTGCTGGAGCTCTCCTCCTATCAGATCGAGCTGGCCCGGGCGCTGGCCCCGGATCTGGCGGTGTTTCTCAACCTCTCGGACGATCATCTCGACCGGCATGGCGGGCGCGGCGGCTATTTCGCGGCCAAACGCCGGCTCTTTGCCGAGGGCGGGCCGGAGCGCGCGATCATCGGGGTTGATGAGCCCGAGGGCCGGTTTCTCGCTGCCCAGCTGCGCGAAGACGCCGACACCGGCGATCCCGTCATCCGCGTTTCGGTCACCGAGCGGCTGCGCGAGGCGGGCTGGGGCGTGGTTGCCCGCAAGGGGTTTCTCTCCGAATGGCGCCGCGGACGGCAGGTCGCCAGCATCGATCTGCGCGAGATTGCGGCCCTGCCCGGGGCGCACAATCACCAAAATGCATGTGCCGCCTTTGCAGTGGCGCGCGCGCTCGGGCTGGGCCCGCGGACCATCGAGACGGCGCTTGGCAGCTTTGGCGGTCTTCCCCATCGCTGCCAGCCCCTGGCCACCAAGCGCGGCGTGCGGTTTGTCAATGACAGCAAGGCCACCAATGCCGATGCCGCCGAAAAAGCGCTGCTTGCCTTCGACAAGATCCGCTGGATCGCGGGCGGGCAGCCGAAAGCGGGCGGCATCGCCCCGCTCGCCCCGCTCTTCGGCCGCATCACCAAGGCCTATCTGATCGGCGAGGCGGCCAAGGCGTTTGCGACCACGCTGGGCGACACGCCCTCCTGCATTGCCGGCACGCTTGACGCAGCGCTTGCCCAGGCCGCCGCAGAGGCCGCGCCGGGCGAGACCGTCCTGCTCTCGCCTGCCTGTGCAAGCTTCGATCAGTTCGCCAGTTTCGAGGCGCGGGGCGAGGCCTTTGCCGCGTTGGTCGCGGCATTGCCGGACTAGCCCTGCGCCGATTTGGCGGATAAGCTGCGCCCAACAAGATATTGAGGCAGTGACAAGAAACGAAGGAGCAGACCATGACGGACATGGTCTTTGGCAGCGTCGCGGCGCGGCAAGGGGAACCGGTGCTCTCGCGCTGGTGGCGCACGCTCGACCGCTGGACGCTCGCCGCCGTCGTGGGCCTCTTTCTGATCGGGCTTCTGCTGGCGCTGGCCGCCTCGGTGCCGCTGGCCGAGGACAACCGGCTGCCCAAATACCATTACGTGCTGCGCCAGCTCGTCTTTGGGATCGCGGCGCTGCTGGGCATGCTGTGGCTGTCGATGCGCGAGACGCGCACCATCCGCCGGTTGGGCGTGCTGGGCTTTCTGGGCGCGCTGATCGCCCTGGCGCTGTTGCCGGTTCTGGGCACGGATTTCGGCAAGGGCGCGGTGCGCTGGTACTCGCTGGGTTTTGCCTCGGTGCAGCCTTCGGAGTTTCTCAAGCCGGTCTTTGTCATCGTGACCGCCTGGCTGATGTCGGCAAGCAGCGAGCCTGGCGGCCCGCCGGGGCGGCTACTCTCGTTCCTGATCGCCGTGGTGGTGGCCGGATGCCTGGCCCTGCAGCCCGATTTCGGACAGGCCGCGCTGATCCTGGCGACCTGGGGGGCGATGTATTTCGTCGCCGGCGCATCGCCGGTGCTGCTGGTTGGGCTGGCAGGTGCGGCCGTTGCGGCGGCGTCGGCGGCCTATCTCAACTCCGCCCATTTCGCCCAGCGCATCGACGGGTTTCTGGCGCCGGATCTCGACCCCTTCACCCAGCTTGCCTTTGCGCTCGACGCGATCCGGGCGGGCGGGCTTTTCGGCGTCGGGGTGGGCGAGGGCGTGGTCAAATGGCGGCTGCCCGACGCGCATACCGATTTCATCATCGCGGTGGCGGTCGAGGAATATGGGCTCTTCATGTTCACCGCCATTGTCGGGCTGATCCTGGTGATCGTGCTGCGCTCGCTGGCGCGGCTGTTGCGTGAGCGTGACAGCTTCGTGCGGCTGGCCGGGGCCGGGCTGGTGACGGTCTTTGCGCTGCAGGCCTTTGTGAACATCGCCGTCTCGATCCGGCTGCTGCCCGCCAAGGGCATGACGCTGCCCTTTGTGAGCTATGGCGGGTCGTCGCTGATCGCGGCCGGTGCTGCTCTGGGCTTTCTGCTGGCGCTGACAAGGCGGCGCCCGCAGGATGAGCTGACCGAAGCGCTGTTGGCGGGGCGGGAGCGGTGAGCGCCGCCCAGTGCCGCGGTGCTGCATGAGCCGGCCGTCGCGCCTGGTGATCGCGGCTGGTGGCACGGGCGGGCATATGTTTCCCGCCCAGGCCCTGGCCGATGAGATGCTGGCCCGGGGCTGGCGGGTCAGCCTGTCGACCGATGTGCGCGGCAATGCCCATGCTGGCGGGTTTCATCCCGATGTTGCGCGGCAGGTCGTTGCGGCGGGCAGTTTCGCGCAAGGCAGCCTCCTGCGCCGGCTGACCGTACCGCTGCGTCTGCTGGCCGGGGTGATCGCGGCATGGCGTGGCTTCCGGGCCGACCGGCCCGCTTGTGTGGCGGGGTTCGGCGGCTATCCGGCGATCCCGGCGCTGGCGGCCGCCTGGATGCTGGGCCTGCCGCGGCTCATTCACGAAGGCAACGCGGTGCCGGGTCAGGTCAACCGCCGGTTTGCCCGGCGCGTCCATGCCGTGGCCTGCGGGGTCTGGCCCACCCGCCTGCCGGCGGGCACGCGGGCGGTGGAGATCGGCAATCCGGTGCGCGCCTCGGTCAAATCGGCAGCCGCCACCCCCTATGCGCCGCCGGAAAACGGGGTAGCGGTCGGGGCAGCGGGCGGGGCAGCGAGCGCGTCGTCCAGCGGGCCGATCCGGCTGTTGGTGTTCGGGGGAAGCCAGGGCGCGCAGGTCTTTGCGGATCTTGTGCCGGCGGCGGTGGCGCGTCTGCCCAAAAAGCTGCAGGCACGGCTTGCGATCACCCAGCAGGTGCGGGCCGACGCGATCGGCAATGTCGAGACCGCCTATGCCGCAACGGATGTGCCGCCCCCGGTCCTCGCGCCGTTCTTTGCCGATATGCCCCAGCTTTTGGCCCAGGCGCAGCTGGTGATTGCACGGGCCGGGGCGTCGAGCCTGGCCGAGATTGCCGCCATCGGCCGGCCGGCGATCCTGATCCCCTATCCGCATGCAACCGACGATCATCAGGCGGCCAATGCCCAGGCGCTGGTGGCTGCGGGCGGCGCGTTGATGCTGCGCGAGGAGGGCTTGACGGGCGAAGCCCTGGCCGGGCATATCGCGCCACTGCTGACCGAGCCGGGGCGCGCGGCGCGGATGGCCGCCTCCGCCCAAGGGCAGGGCCGGCTCGATGCCGCGGAACGCCTGGCCGATCTTGTCATTGCCCTGTCTGAAGGAGAGCGCCCATGAGCCCCGCCACCCGCCTGCCCAACGATATTGGGATCCTGCATTTCATCGGGATCGGCGGGATCGGCATGTCGGGGATTGCGGAGGTGTTGCTGACGCTGGGCTACCGGGTCCAGGGCTCGGACATGCGCCGCTCCAAGATCACCGACCGGCTGGAGGCGCTGGGCGCAAAGATCATGATCGGGCACCGGGCCGAGCATCTGGGCGAGGCGGAGGTGGTGGTGATCTCCTCGGCGATCCGGCGGGGCAATATCGAGCTCGATGCCGCCCGCGGGCGCGGGGTGCCGGTGGTGCGGCGCGCCGAGATGCTGGCCGAACTGATGCGGCTGAAATCCAATGTCGCGGTCGCCGGCACGCATGGCAAGACGACGACGACATCGCTGGTCGCAGCCCTTCTCGATGCCGGCAAGCTCGACCCCACGGTGATCAATGGCGGGGTGATCCACGCCTATGGCTCGAACGCGCGGCCGGGCGCGGGCGAGTGGATGGTCGTGGAGGCCGATGAGAGCGACGGCACCTTCGTGCGCCTGCCGGCCACGGTGGCGGTGGTCACCAATATCGACCCCGAGCATCTGGACCATTACGGCAGCTTTGACGCGGTGCGCGCGGCGTTTGACCAGTTCGTCTCCAACATTCCCTTTTATGGCGTGGCGGTCTGCTGCCTCGATCATCCCGAAGTGCAGGCGCTGGTCGGACGGATCGACGACCGGCGCATCGTGACCTATGGCTTTTCGCGCCAGGCCGATGTGAGGGCCAGCGATCTGCGCTATGAGGGCGGGCGCGCGGTCTTCGATGTGGCAATCCCCGCCGATGGCGTGCGGATGGCGGGGGTGAGCCTGCCGATGCCGGGCGAGCATAATGTTCTGAACGCCTTGGCCGCGATTGCGGTGGCCCGGCATCTGGGGGTCGAGGATGCGGCGATCTCGTCCGCGCTGTCAGGGTTTGGCGGCGTGAACCGGCGCTTTACCCGGGTGGCCGAGGTCGATGGCGTCACGATCATCGATGATTATGGCCATCACCCGGTTGAGATTGCCGCCGTGCTGTCGGCGGCCCGGGCCTCGGTCGCCGAGACCGGCGGGCGGGTGATCGCGGTGCATCAGCCGCACCGGTTCAGCCGTCTGAGCGATCTCTTCGAGGAGTTTTGCGGCTGTTTCAACGATGCCGATGTGGTCGGCATCACCGCGGTCTATGCCGCGGGTGAAATGCCGATGCCCGGGATCGACCGCGACGCGCTGGTCGCGGGGCTGCGCCGGCATGGCCACAAGAAGGCCAGGGCGGTGGAAGAGGAGGCCGGGCTGGCCGCCTTTTTCGCGGCCGAGGCGCGGGCGGGCGATATCTTCGTGTGCCTGGGTGCGGGCACGATCTCGGCCTGGGCGAATGCGCTGCCAGCGGTGCTGGCCCGGCGCGAGGCCGGCTGACCCGCGCGGGTGTTTTCCGTCCGAGCCGCTCTCAAAAGGACGCGCCTTGCGGCGCGACACGATCTGCGGTCGGCGGGCCTTGCGGCCCTTGACCGCGGTGGGCGCCGGGGGCGGCGTGGCTGACGCTGCCTGGATGTCGCGCTGTTGGTGCCCGCGCGCGGCGGGTCTGGATCTGGGGGATCATCCGCGACAGGCCGCCGGATGCTTCCCAGGTTTCGGCTGGCATGGCGCAAGGCTGCGTCTGGCTCGTTGCATGTTTGGAACATTGGCATTGGCCGCCAAGGCCGTAGGTTCGGCAGCGTCGTCTCCCAAGCAGATGCGCTGGAATGCAGGCTGGCGCGTCCAACCAAGGACGGATCGCAGCGAGGGGCTTGGACTGCCCCTCGCCCGCAGGCGGCCCGGGATCTGACGGCGCGCGTCCCTGCGATCGCGGGCGCGCCGGCAGGGACGCAACCGCCCCCTGTCGATTGACCGCAGATGAGCTATACTGGCCTGGAACAACCTTCCGGGGACGGTATGGGCGCAACGGATCGAGCGTCTGGGCTGAAGCGGCGGATCGGGTTCTGGCTGCTGACCCTTTACGGTGTCGGCGTCATGATCGGGGCGGGCATCTATGTGCTTGTCGGGGCCGTTGCCGCGGATGCCGGGCTCTGGGCGCCGCTGGCCTTTCTGGCTGCGGGCATCGTGGCAGCACCGACGGCGCTGAGCTATGCCGAGCTCTCCTCACGCATTCCCCAAAGCGCGGGGGAAGCGGCCTGGGTCGCGCGGGCGACGGGCGGGCAGGCGCTGCCCCTGGCCGTGGGGGCGGTGATCGCGCTGGTTGGCATCGTCTCATCGGCGGCGATCCTGCAGGGCGGCGTTGGATATCTGCAGGCGCTGATCGATCTGCCGGCGGCGGCGCTGACCCTGGCGCTGCTGGCCGCCCTGACCGCCGCTTCCGTTCTGGGGGTGCTCGAATCGCTTGCCCTCGCCGCGGTGCTGACCCTGATCGAGCTTGCCGGCCTGGGCCTGGTTGCGGCGACCGGGCTGGTCGTGGCGCCGGCCGAGGCAACGCTGGACGACCTGCCAGCGGCGCTGCCCGGGCTTGGCTTTCTGGGCGCCACCTTGCTGGCCTTCTTTGCCTATCTGGGCTTTGAGGACATGGTCAATATGGCTGAGGAGGTGCGCCGTCCCGAGCGCACGATGCCGCGCGCGATCCTGGCTGCGCTGGTCCTGACGACGGCCGCCTATATGCTGGTCAGCGTGGCGGCGGTGCGCGCCGTGCCGCTTGAGCCGTTGTCGGTCTCGACCCGGCCCTTGGCGCTGGTCATGGAGGCCGGCTGGCCGGCCGGGGTTCCGGTGCTGACGCTGATTGCCGTTGCCGCGGCTCTGAACGGGGTGCTGGCGCAGATCGTCATGGCCGCGCGGGTGCTTTACGGCCTGGGCGCGCGCCATGGCGGGCCGCGCGCGCTCGCCCAGATCCATCCGCGGCTCGGCACGCCGGTAGTGGCCACGCTGCTGGCCGCCGGCATGGTTCTGGCGCTGAGCCTGAGCGCCCCGCTCGCCGGGCTTGCCTCGGCCAGCGCGGCCCTTTTGCTGGCGGTGTTCGTGGTGATGAATTTCGTGCTCATCCTTTTGCGCCGGAACCGCGCCTTTCTCAAGGAGGCGGGGTTTGCCGCACCGGTCTGGGCGCCCTGGGTCGGGCTGATCCTCTCCGCCGCGGTGCTGGTTTTTGGCATCGTTCTGGGCTAGCCCTCGGGCATGGCCGACGACCCGTCTTCAACCCATGGCGATCTGCCGCCCGTGCGCGGACGGATTGTGCGCAACCGCCCGATGGCGGATCTGAGCTGGCTGCGCGTGGGCGGCCCGGCCGACATCCTCTTTCAGCCCGCCGATGCCGAGGATCTGGCCGCCTGCCTTGCGGCCCTGCCTGCCGACATGCCGGTGCTGCCGATGGGTGTGGCCTCCAACCTCATCATCCGCGATGGCGGGATCGAGGGGATGGTGATCCGCCTCGGCCGGCCCTTTGCGAGCGTCGCCATCGAGCCCGAGGGCAGGATCCGGGCCGGGGCTGCGGTGCTCGACGCGCGTCTGGCCGAGGCCGCGGCCGAGGCGGGTCTGGCGGGGCTGGAGTTTCTGCGCACCATCCCGGGCACGGTGGGCGGGGCGGTGCGGATGAATGCGGGATGCTATGGGGCCTATGTGGCCGATGTGCTGGTCGAGGTCACACTCGTTGACCGCACAGGCAGCCGGACGCTGCCGGCCGAGGCGCTGGGTCTTGGCTATCGGCACGCCAGTTTGCCCCCCGAAACGGTGATCACCGAAGCGCTGTTCCAGGGTCGGCCAGATGCGCCCGAGGCGATTGTCGCGCGCATGCAGGAGGCGCTGGCCCGCCGCGCCGAAAGCCAGCCTGTCGCCGACCGCTCCTGCGGGTCGACCTTTCGCAACCCGGCCGGCTACTCCTCGACCGGGGCGCCGGACGATCCCAACACGCTGAAGGCCTGGAAGCTGATCGAGGATGCCGGCTGCCGGGGCTTGTGCCTGGGCGGGGCGCAGATCTCCCAAAAGCACGCCAATTTCCTGATCAATGCCGGCGGCGCGACCGCGGCCGAGCTGGAGGCGCTGGGCGAAGAGGTGCGCAAAAGGGTTTTGAAAACCGCGGGCATTTCGCTAGAATGGGAGATCATGCGGGTGGGACGTGCGTTGCCGCCCGCGCAAGGGTCCGGGACCGAGCGGGCATAGCCGCCGCGTCCGGATCTCAACACGAAACCGGCCCGGCAAAAACAACAATCGGGTCGGAACGAGGCGGGCATGTCGAGCAGGACAGCACCCCGTGTCGCAGTGCTGAAGGGCGGCCTGTCGGCCGAGCGCGAGGTGTCCCTCGTCTCGGGCCGGGAATGCGGCGCCGGTCTGCGCGATGCGGGGTTCGAGGCGATCGAGATCGATGCGGGGCCCGACCTCGTTGCCGCCCTGCGCGATGCCGCGCCGGATGTGGTCTTCAATGCGCTGCATGGCCGCTGGGGCGAGGATGGCTGCGTGCAGGGCGTGCTGGAATGGCTGCGCCTGCCCTATACCCATTCCGGCGTGCTGGCCTCGGCCCTGGCCATGGACAAGACCCGGGCCAAGCAGGTGTTTGCGTCGGCCGGGCTGCCGGTGCTGTCCGGGGTTTTGGCAAGCGCGGCCGAGATCCGCGCGCGCCATGTTCTGCCGCCGCCCTATGTGGTCAAGCCCAACAATGAAGGCTCTTCGGTCGGGGTTTATCTGGTGCATGAGGCCGCCAATGGCCCGCCGGCCCTGGCCTCGGATGCCGCCGAAACCCTGCTGGTCGAGCCCTATGTGCCGGGGCGCGAGCTGACGGTTGCGGTGCTGGGCGACCGGGCCCTGACGGTGACCGATATCGTGACGACCGGCTGGTATAATTACGACGCAAAATACCGGGCCGGCGGGTCGCGCCATATCCTGCCCGCCGAGATCCCGCCCGAGATCGCCGCACTGGCCTGCAGCCACGCGCTGGCCGCGCATCGCGCGCTGGGCTGTCGGGGGCTCAGCCGGGCCGATTTCCGTTGGGATGAAACGAAGGCCGCGTCCGGGCTGGTGCTGTTGGAGGTCAACACCCAGCCCGGGATGACGCCCACATCGCTGGCCCCCGAACAGGCGGCACTTGCCGGCATGTCTTTTGCAGAGCTCTGCCACTGGCTGGTCGAGGATGCCTCATGCGATCGCTGATCCCGCTGTCGGTCGCCACCGGTCGAACAAAGGCCGCGTGCGACCCCGCGCCCTCGCGCTGGCGCTACCGCGTCGTGCGCTGGTGGCTGCGCCCGCGTGTGCGGCTGGCGCTCACCGTCGTCCTGCCCCTGGCGCTGGGTGCGGCCCTGTTTTCGGATTGGGCGATGCGCGCCGAAACCCAGACCATGCTGCGCGACACCATGGCCGATCTGCGCGATGCGGTGCGGGCGCGGCCGGAATTCGTTCTCACCGCGCTCACAGTGACCGGCGGCTCGGCCCCCCTGCGGGCCCAGATCGAGGAGACGGTCTCGGTGGGCTTTCCGGTCTCCTCGCTCGCGCTTGATCTCGATGCGGTGCGCGCCCGGGTGGCTGATCTGAGCGCGGTGGCCTGGGTGCGGGTGCGCGTGACCGAAGAGGGCCTGCTGTCGGTGCAGGTGCGCGAGCGCCGGCCCGAAGCGATCCTGCGCCATGGCGATGCGCTCTTTCTGATCGGGGGGGAGGGCCACCGGGTGGCGCGGCTGGCCAGCCGTGCGGCGCGGCCCGACCTGCCGCTTCTTGCCGGAACCGGCGCGACCCATGCCGTGCCCGAGGCGCTGGCGCTGATGGCCCAGGCCGCACCCGTCGGTCCACGCATTCGCGGGCTGGTGCGGGTCGGGGCGCGGCGCTGGGATCTGGTCCTGGACCGGGACCAGCGGATCATGCTGCCGGCCCGGGACCCCGATGCGGCGCTGCGCATGGCGCTGGCCTTGCACGCCTCCGAAGGGCTGCTTGACCGCGACATCACCCATATCGATCTGCGCGATCCCGACCGACCGGTTCTGCGGCTGGGTCCCGACGCGCTGACAACCCGCCGCAGCCCGCCAAAGCCGGACGCCGCGGTGCCGGCCGAAGAGACATGAGCCTGCGCATCTTTGAATCGCAGCGCTACATGCGCGATCGCCTGCGCGCCGCGCTGCGCCGTGGCACCATCGGGGTGCTCGATGTCGGATCCTCGAAGATCGCTTGCCTGGTGGTCAAGATCGACCCCGACCGGCTGGAGGCGGCACCGGTGCCCGGGCGGCGCGCCCAGGCCGGGCTCGACGCGATCCGCGTGGTCGGTTTTACCAACATCCAGGCCCGTGGCGTGGCCCTAGGTGAAGTGGCGGTGATCGACGAGGCCGAACGGCGCATCCGCGCGGTGGTCGCGCGCGCCCAGCGCTATGCCGGTGAGCGGATCGATGAGGTGGTGGTCGCCCTCTCTGGCGCGCAGCCCCGCTCCTACGGGGTGTCGGGTCAGGCCATGGTCGCGCAGGGCGAGGTGACCGCGCAGGATATCGGTGCGGCCATGGGCCGGTCGCTCCTGCCCGATTTCGGCGAGGGGCGCGATGTGATCCTGGCCCAGCCGGTGAATTTCACGCTCGACCATCGCACCGGGCTTGCAGATCCGCGCGGGCAGGTCGGGGCACGGCTTGCCGTTGACATGCATATGCTGACCGTCAGCCATGCTGCGATCCGCAATCTGGCCTATGTGGTGCGCCGCTGCGATCTCGATCTGGCCGGGGTCACGACCTCGGCCTATGCCGCGGGGCTCTCGGCGCTGGTCGAGGATGAGATGGAGCTTGGGGCTGCCTGCATCGATCTTGGTGCCGAGACCACCTCGGTCTCGGTCTTCCTGCGCCGGCACATGATCTTTGCCGACACGCTGCGGCTGGGTGGGGCGCATGTGACGCAGGACATCGCGCATGCCTTTGCCGCCTCGCTCGACGATGCCGAGCGCACCAAGATCAAGCATGGCGATGTGCAATCGACCAGCCGGGACGACCGCGAGATGATTGAGCTGCGGCGCATCGGGACCGAGCGCCAGTTCGAGCGTCGCATGATCACCCGCACCGACCTGATCGGCGTGATCCGCCCGCGCATGGAAGAGATCCTGGAGGAGGCGCGCATGCGGCTGGATGCGGCGGGGTTTGAATGCCTGCCCAGCCAGCGCGTCGTGCTGACCGGTGGCGGAAGCCAGATGCCGGGGCTGGAGGATCTGGCGATGCGAATCCTCGGCCGGCAAGTGCGCATCGGACGGCCCCTGCGCATCCAGGGCCTGCCGCAGGCCGCGGCCACGGCGCCGTTTGCGGCACTTGTGGGGTTGGCAGCCCATGCCGCGCGCCCGCAGGACGAATGCTGGGATTTCGAGCTGTCGGCCGGTCAAGGCCCGATGCGGTTGCGCCGGGCCCTGCGCTGGTTTCGCGAAAACTGGTAGAGTTTGGCGCGGTATATACGTTTTTAAACAACGGACTAAAGCCTTCGTTTAAAGTAAAACTTGAAGAAAAAGCAGCTCTTGCCGGGATGGCGCGCGTTCAAGCCCTTAGGAACACGCCATAACGCATTGAGATGATCGAAAAAACAGTAACTCTGTGCAGTCGGGGCAATTGCGGTGAAACGAACCGCCGCTGTGCATGGTTGCGCGCGCCCCTATTGGCTGCCGCTACTTCTTCTGGTCTGTGCCA
>JBCBKN010000126.1:0-10919 GCA_038521775.1 Pseudomonadota bacterium
CCGCCAGCGATAGGCCCGCCGCCCGATCAGCCGGTTCGCACCACGCATCGGGTCGATCACCGCGGCGGTCAAAAGCAGCGTCGCCTCCGGCAGAACCAAGAGCTCAAGCGTCAGATCATCGGCCTGCGCGGCAAACATTCGCCGTTTTTCTCCATCCGATTTCCGAATTTCACCATACGCGGCGGAATGCCCGCGACAAGATGCCCAAAATGATCGGAGCCGCCGATGCCGCTTGCCATGAACCGCGATGTCTTTCTCACCTGCGCTGTCACCGGCTCGGGCGCCACGCAGGACCGCTCCCCCCATGTGCCGCGCAGCCCGGCCGAGATCGCCGACAGCGCCATTGCCGCGGCGCGGGCCGGGGCGGCGGTGGTGCATTGCCATGTGCGCGACCCCGAGACCGGGGCGCCGGCGCGGGATCTGGCGCTATACCGTGAGGTGACCAAGCGCATCCGCGCCGCCGATGTCGACATGGTGCTGAACCTGACCGCGGGGATGGGCGGCGATCTGGTGCTGGGCGGGACCGAGGCGCCGCTGCCGCCGGCCCCGGGCACCGATATGGCAGGCGCGGCCGAGCGTATGGCCCATGTGCTCGACTGCCGGCCCGAGATCTGCACCCTCGATTGCGGCACGATGAACTTCGCCGAGGCCGATTACGTCATGACCAACACGCCGGGCATGCTGCGCGCAATGGCGGGCATGATGCGCGATGCCGGGGTGCGGCCCGAGATCGAGGCCTTTGACAGCGGCCATCTGTGGTTTGCGCGCGAGCTGGTGCGCGAGGGGGTGATCGAGGCGCCCACGCTGGTGCAGCTTTGCATGGGCGTGCCCTGGGGCGCGCCGGACGATCTGCCCACCTTGCTGGCCATGGTGGGCAATGTGCCGGAGGATTGGACCTGGTCGGCCTTCAGCCTGGGGCGCAACCAGATGCCCTATGTCGCCGCGGCCGCCCTGGCGGGGGGCAATGTGCGGGTGGGGTTGGAGGACAACCTTTATCTCGACCGCGGCGTGCTGGCCACGAATGCCGATCTGGTCACCCGGGCGCGCGAGATCCTGGAGCGGCTGGGCGCGCGGCTGATCGGGCCGGAGGATGTGCGCGAGAAGCTCAAGCTGACCAAGCGAGCCCCGGCATGACGCGGGTCGCAGCGCCCGGGGCCGTCACCGCATCTGTGCGGTCTGCCTATGCCCGATGACGGATGCCGCGACGCCCGATCTGTGGCCGCTTGCGCTCCTGCTCGCCTGGCTCTTTGCCTTTCTGCTGCCAATTCTGGCGCGGGGCTGGCTGTGGCTGGGGCTGCTCAGCCTCTTTGCCCTGGCGCCCTGCGCGCTCCTCCTCTTGCTAGCGGTGACGCAGCGCGAGGATATGGCCCAGGGCTTTGGTCTGCTCTTTGCCGCGGCCTCGGCCCTGCCGGCGCTGGCCGGGGGCGCGGCACGGCTGCTGAGCCTCGGGGCGCGGGCCATCGGGCATCCGCGGCCCTGGTCGCTGTGGATCGAGGGCCTGGCGGCCCTGGCCATTCTGGCCGTGTTTCTGGTCTTTTTCGGGATCCCGCTGTGAGGCTGACATGACATCGGAGTTTGCGATCATCGGCGGTGGCGTGATCGGCGCGGGCTGGTCCGCGCGGCTGCGGGTGATGGGCCGCGATGTGCGGATCTTCGACCCCGCCCCAGGCGCTGAGGCTCGGGCCGAGGCGGCATTGGCCAAGGCGCAAGCGGCCTGGGAGGCCCTGACCCTGGCGCCTTTGCCCGCACCCGGCGCGCTGCAGGTCACCGGCGATCTGGCCGGCGCGGTGGCGGGGGCGGCGTGGATCTTTGAGGCCGTGCCCGAGCGGCTGGAGGTCAAGCAGGCGGTCTATGCCCAGATCGAGGCGGCGAACCCGGACGGGGTCATTGCCTCGGCCACCTCGGGGTTCAAGCCCAGCGTTTTGCAGGCGGGGATGGCGCGTCCTGAGCGGCTGATCGTGGCGCATCCCTTCGTGCCGGTTTATCTGATCCCGCTGGTCGAGCTGGTGGCGGGCGCCGCGACCGATCCGGCGGTGATGACCCGGGCCGCCGAGCTGGTCGAGAGCCTGGGCATGCATCCGCTGGCCCTGCGCAAGGAGATCGATGCCTTCATCGCCGACCGGTTCTTGGAGGCCGTCTGGCGCGAGGCGCTCTGGCTGGTGAAGGACGGGATCGCGACGACCGGCGAGATCGACGACGCGATCCGCATGAGCTTTGGGCTGCGCTGGGCGCAGATGGGGCTTTTTGAGGGCTACCGCATAGCCGGCGGGGCGGGCGGGATGCGCCATTTCCTGGCGCAGTTCGGGCCGGCGCTCGCCTGGCCCTGGACCAAGCTGATGGATGTGCCGGAGCTGAGCGAGGCGCTGGTCGAGACCATCGCCGCGCAATCCGATGCGCAGTCCGGAGCGCTGACGATCGATGCGCTGGAGGATCTGCGCGACGGCAATCTGGTGGCGATCCTGCAGGGGCTGAAGGCGCGGCAGGCCGGGGCCGGGGCGGTGATTGCAGCACATGAGCGGCGGCTGGTGGATGCAGCCGGAGGAGACGGGGCGGCCGGGGAAGACGGGGCGGGTGGAGCGGGCGCGGCGGCGGATCCGGGCCAGCCGGTGGAGACGCTGCGGCGGCAGGTGCCGGCGGGCTGGACCGACTATAACGGGCATATGAACGAGGCGCGCTATCTGCAGGCCTTTTGCGATGCGACCGATGCGCTGATGCGGCGGATCGGCTGCGATGCCGATTACATCGCGGCAGGGTCGAGCTATTTCACCGCCGAGACGCATATCCAGCATCTGGCCGAGGCCGTGGCGGGCGAGGAGATATCCGTGACCACCCAGCTGCTGGCCGGGTCGGGCAAGAAGCTGCGGCTCTTTCACCGGATGTGGCGGGGCGAGACGCTGCTGGCGACGGGCGAGCATATGCTGATCCATGTCGATCTGGAGAGCCGGCGCTCGAGCCTGCCGGGCCCGGCAGTGGCCGAGAGGCTGGCCGTGCTGGCCGCGGCGCATGCGGGGCTGGCCGCCCCCGATGGCGCGGGCCGGGGCGTGGGGGCGCCGCGGTGAGCCGCCTGAACCGTCTCGCAGGCGCCGCGATCGCCCCTGCGCCTGTGGCGACCGCATGCCCGCGGCGCGGCATAGGGGCTGCGCATATGGCAGCCTGTGCCCGGGGCAGCGCATGACCCTGACCACCCCATCGACGGGCCCGGTTGAGAGCGCACAGCGCGCCCTGCCCGCGCGCCACTACACCTGCCCCGAGCACTTTGCGCGCGACCGACGCCTGATGCTGGGAAGCTGGCACTTGGCCGGGCACCATGGCGACCTGCCCGGGCCGGGGGATTACCGAACGCTGTCGATCCTTGATCAGGACATCCTTCTGATCCGCGGGCAGGACGGGGCGATCCGCGCCTTTGCCAATGTCTGCCCGCATCGCGGACACAGCCTGCTTTGCGGCGCCGGCACCACCCGGCGCATCACCTGCCCTTACCATGCGTGGAGTTTCTCGACCGAGGGCGCGCTCGTTCGGCAGCGGCGGCGACGCACCACCCAGGCGCCGGATCGGCAGGATATCGGCCTCTTCGAGCTGCCGCTGGCGGAGCTGGCCGGGTTCCTCTTCGTCAATCCAGACGGCACAGCGCCGCCCTTTGCGACCCTGACCGAGGGGCTTGCCCGGCAGATCGACGAGACCTGCCCCGGGCTGGCGGATCTGGTGCCCGAGGCGGGACCCGCGCTTGGCCACAGCTATGCCTGCGCGGCCAACTGGAAGGTGCTGATCGACAATTACCTGGAATGCCACCATTGCGGCCCGGCCCATGCGAGTTTCGACGATCTGATGGATATCGGCGCCTCGCGTTTCGAGCTCTTCGACCGCTTCACGTTTCAGCGCGCGCCGACGGCAGGAAAGGCCGAGAACCGGGCCTTCCCGCTCGACCTTCAGCATGACATCACGGTGGGGCATTTCTGGTGGCTCTTTCCGAACACGCTGCTGGGCCAGTTCCCCGGCGTGCCCGGGTTTTATGCCTCGCGGCTGGACCCGCTGGCCCCTGACCGCACCGCACGCCACACGATCTCGCTGCAGCCCGCCCGGCCCACCGACCCCGACATGGCGCGGCGGGCAAAGCTGCGCAGCGACTGGTCGGTGAGTGTCGTCAGCCGTGAGGACCGCGCGCTCTGCGAAGCGGTGCAGCGCGGGATGACCCAGATCGCCTTCACCCAGGGCTGGTATCTGACCGACCCGGACGCGCATGGCATCTCGGAGCACGCCATGCGGCATTTCCACCGGATCTATCTGGAGGCGCTGGCGGCATGATGCAGTTCGGGCTGAGCGATGAGCAGGAAATGATCGTTGCCACCGTGCGGCGCTTTGTGGAGACCGAGATCTACCCGCATGAAGAGGCGGTGGAGCGCAGCGGCGCGGTGCCGCGCGAGATCGCCCAGGAGATCAAGCGCAAGACGCTTGAGCTGGGGTTTTACGCCTGCAACTTCCCAGAAGAGGTCGGCGGCGCGGGGCTGAGCCATCTTGATTTCGCGCTGGTCGAGCGCGAGCTGGGGCGCGGCTCGATGGCGCTGACGCATTTCTTCGGACGGCCCCAGAACATCCTGATGGCCTGTGAAGGCGACCAGCGCGCGCGCTATCTTCTGCCTGCGGTGCGCGGTGAGCGGATGGATGCGCTGGCCATGACCGAGCCGGACGCGGGCTCGGATGTGCGCGGGATGAAATGCACCGCCAGGCGGGCGGGCGGAGACTGGGTGCTCAACGGCACCAAGCATTTTATCTCAGGCGCCGATCACGCCGATTTTCTCATCGTCTTCGTGGCCACGGGCGAGGATGCAACGGCCCATGGGCCCAAGAAGCGGATCACCTGCTTTCTGGTCGATCGCGGCACGCCGGGGTTTGAGATTGCGCCCGGCTACAGCTCGGTCAGCCATCGCGGCTATGCCAATATGATCTTGCGCTTTGAGGACTGTCGCCTGCCCGATGACCAGGTGCTGGGTGAGGTCGATGGCGGGTTTGCGGTGATGAATGAATGGCTTTACGCCACACGCATCACGGTCGCCACGATGAGCGTCGGGCGCGCCCGCCGGGCTTTCGACCTCGCCCTGGCCTATGCGGCCGAGCGGCGGCAGTTCGGCCAGACCATCGGGCGGTTCCAGGGGGTGGGGTTCCAGATCGCCGACATGGTGACCGAGATCGATGCCGCCGACTGGCTGACGCTGGCCGCGGCCTGGCGGCTCGATCAGGGGCTGCCGGCCAATCGTGAGATCGCCTCGGCCAAGCTTTATGCCTCCGAAATGCTGGCGAGGGTCACCGATGCTGCCCTCCAGATCTTTGGCGGGATGGGCCTCATGGACGATCTGCCGCTGGCGCGCTTCTGGCGCGATGCGCGGGTGGAACGCATCTGGGACGGCACGTCGGAGATCCAGCGCCATATCATTGCGCGCGAATTGCTGCGCCCGCTGGGCGGCTGAGAGGTCGGGATGCCTCCGGCGGGAGTATTTTTTCCAAGAAGAAGGAACGAGCGCCCAGCTGCTCCAGCCTTGCGCCGGTTGCGCGGCGCGGACGGGCCCAATGGCGCCGCAAAGGGGCCCGGCGCCCGTTTTGATGATCAAGGCGACCCCGTCCGCTTCTTCTTGGCAAAAATACTCCCGCCGGAGGCGTCCGCACTCTCCACCGCGGTGTCGTCGACGTGACAGCACCGCGCCTTTCACGCCTGCTCGCGCCGCGCTCGGTTGCCGTGATCGGCGGTGGCTGGGGCGTGTCCGTGATCGAAACTTTGCAACGCGGCGGCTTTGCGGGCGCGATCTGGCCGGTCCACCCCTCCAAAGCTGAGATCGGCGGGGTCAGCTGCGTGCCGCGCATCAGCGCGCTCCCAAAAGTGCCGGACGCGGCGTTCCTGGCCGTCAACCGCGATGCCAGCATCGAGGCCGTCGCCGACCTGTCCGCCCAGGGCGCCGGCGGCACGGTCTGCTTTGCGTCGGGATTTGCCGAAACCGGCGATGCGGACCGTCAGAGCCGGCTCAGCAGCGCGGCCGGCACAATGCCGCTCTTGGGCCCAAACTGCTATGGGCTGATCAACGCGCTGGAAAATGTCGCGCTCTGGCCCGATCAGCATGGGCTGAGCCCAGTCACGTCGGGGGTCGCCCTGATCTCGCACAGCTCCAATATTGCCGTGAACTGGACCATGCAGGCGCGCGGGCTGCCGATCTCGCATGTGGTTTGCACCGGCAACGAGGCGCAGACGGGCATGGCCGAGATCGGCGCGGCACTGCTGGCCGATCCACGGGTCACCGCCCTTGGTCTTTACATCGAGGCGGTGCGCGATGCAGCGGCCTTTGCCGCGATGGCCGAGGCCGCAAATGCCGCGGGCAAGCCGGTCATCGCCATGAAGGCCGGGCGGTCGAGCCAGGCACAGGCGGCTGCGGCCTCGCACACTGCGGCCCTTGCCGGCGGCGCTGAGGCGTCATCGGCCTTTTTGCGCCAATGCGGGGTGGCCGAGGTGACCACGCCGGCTGCCCTTCTTGAGGCGCTCAAGCTCGCGCATCTCTTCGGGCGCATCCCTGGGCGGCGCGTTGCGGCCCTGGCCTGCTCGGGCGGCGAGGCCGGGCTGATGGCAGATCGTCTCGGCGAGGCCAAGCTTTTTATGCCGCAGCCCGACGCGACCAATGCCGCGGATCTGGCCGCCACGCTGGGCCCGCTGGTGACAATCGCCAATCCGCTTGACTATCACACCGGCATCTGGGGCGATTGCCCGGCCATGACGCGCGTCTTTGCGCAGATGACCGGGCCCGATCTCGATCTGACGCTGCTGGTCTGCGACCTGCCCCACCCGGCGCGCTGCGATGGATCGGCCTGGGAGGTGGCGGTGGCGGCGCTGGAGGCCGCACAGCGCGACAGCGGCGCGCGCATGGCGCTGCTTGCCACCCTGCCCGAATGCCTGCCCGAAGCGATGGCCGATCGGCTGATGGCAGCGGGCATCGCCCCGCTCAGCGGGCTCGACCCTGCCCTGGCCGCCCTCTCGGCGCTCGCCGGACCTATGGAGATGCCGACAGGATGGCGGCCCCTGCCGACCGTTGTCACTGGTCAAACCCGGTTGCTTGACGAGGCCGAGGCCAAGCGCTGTCTCGCCGCGGCTGGCCTGACCGTGCCCGATGCCCGCCGGGCCGCGACCCTGGAGGCCGCGCGCGCCGCGGCCACCGACCTGGGCGGGCCGGTGGCCCTCAAGGGTCTCGGATTTGCCCATAAGACCGAGGCCGGGGCGGTGCGGCTCAATCTGAGCCCGGCCGAGATGGCCCCGATGCCGGGCGCCCGGGGCTATCTGGTCGAGCGCATGATCAAGGGCGGTGTTGCCGAGATCCTGGTAGGGCTGCAGCGCGATCCGGCCTATGGCGCCACGCTGACCCTGGGGCTGGGCGGCGTGACCGCCGAGCTTCTGGCCGACACCGCCACGCTGGTCCTGCCGGTCACGGCCGACCGCATCCGGCGCGCCGTCACCGGGCTGCGGCTCGCCCCGCTTTTGAGCGGGTATCGCGGTCGGCCGCCCGCGGATCTGGACGCCGCCATCGCCGCAACGCTGGCGCTGGCCCGGCTGATGCAGGACGATCCGGAAATCGACGAGATCGAGGTCAACCCGCTGATCCTGCGGGCGGCCGGCCAGGGCGCCGTCGCCGCGGACGCGCTGATGCGACGGAGGAAACCATGAATGCTGTGCGCACCCGCAGCGAGGGCGGGGTTCTGGAGGTCATCCTGGACCGGCCCAAGGCCAATGCGATCGACCTGATCACCAGCCGCGTGATGGGCGAGACCTTTCGGGCCTTCCGCGACGACCCGGCCCTGCGGGTGGCGATCGTCACCGGGGCCGGGCCGAAGTTTTTCTCCGCCGGCTGGGACCTCAAAGCCGCCAATGACGGCGATGCGGTCGATGGCGATTACGGCCCGGGCGGGTTTGGCGGGCTGCAGGAGCTGCCCAATCTCAACAAGCCGGTGATCGCCGCCGTGAATGGCATCTGCTGCGGCGGCGGGCTGGAACTGGCACTCTCAGCCGACATTATCCTGGCCGCCGAGCATGCAAGCTTTGCCCTGCCCGAGATCCGCTCGGGCACGGTGGCCGATGCCGCCTCGATCAAGCTGCCCAAACGCATCCCCTATCACATCGCGATGGAGATGCTGCTCACCGGCCGCTGGATCACGGTCGAGGAGGCCGCGCGTTGGGGGTTTGTGAACCAGATCCACCCGGCCGAGAGCCTGATGGACGCGGCCTGGGAGATGGCCCGGCATCTGGCCGCCGGCCCGCCGCTCGTTATGGCCGCGGTCAAGGAGGTGGTGCGCGAGGCCGAGGCGATGCGCTTTCAGGACGCGCTCAACCGCATCACCAAACGCCAATTCGCAACCGTCGACACGCTCTATTCCTCCGACGATCACCATGAGGGCTACCGCGCCTTCACCGAAAAACGCGATCCGGTCTGGACGGGGCGTTAGGCCCGACGCACGGGATCGGCCGCGGCATAGAGCGCGTTGAGGCGCGCCAGCAGCACATCGCCGCCCTTGAAGCGGTACTCGATCTCGGGCAGCGCGGCGACGACGCGGGTCAGCACGCGCCCCTCCTCGGCCGTCAGGCTTTCGATCGGCGCAACCGAGGTCTTGATGCCGAAGACCACCGCCCCCGTGCCCGGCAGGCGGCGCAGGGTCTGGCGTTCCATGCGCAGCCAGATCGGGTCGGTCTCAAACCGCCGCGGCTTCTTGGCCTTCTCCTCGGCGGGCTGGTGCAGCTCCGGCCAGGTGTGGAGCAGCCAGTTCGCGCGCCAAAGCGGCCGCTCGGGCCGGATCGCATCGAAGAGGCGCTGCACCCGCGCGCCCAGCGCCTCGGCGTAATAGGGGATGGGGTCGTGGATGGCCAGCAGCCCGCGCGCCATTTTCTGGGCCAGCGACCAGCGGGCGGGAAAGCAGAGCACGCCGCCAAGCAGCCGATGCTCGGCCGCCCCCTCGGGCCTGTCGAGCAGCAGGAGATCCTCCTGCACCAGACGTGCCAGGGCGGGCAGCGGGTCCGACAGATCGATCGAAACGCCATCGGGCCGGGTGACCTGGGCGCCGACCGCATAGGCGGGATCGGCGCGCAGCGCGTCGCAGACCAGCGCCAAAAGCTCCTCCAGCGCCGCCGCGCCCTCGGGGATAAGCGCCGTCACCGCGCCCAGCTTTTGAGCCACCAGCCCATCGCGCAGCGCCATCTGCGCATCAAAGGCCGCATCGCGCTGAAGCCACGCGCCTGGGTCGAGCGGCTGCACCCCCGGGCCGCGCATCAGCTTGGGATCGGCAAAGGGCAGGAAGGGCAGCCGCGCCAGATGGGTGGGATCGGGACCGTCCACCGGCGCGTCCGAATGCGGCCTGTCCATCAGCGAACCCTCGTATAGTGCAAGCGGTTATAGCCGGTGAGGCCGCGATGCACCGGGCCCCAGAGCTGCATAAAGGCAAACCAGTCCAGTCGGGCGGCCTTGGCGATGTCGCCCAGCGCGCGGCCACCGATCTGGGAAATCAGCGCCGCGGCCCTGCCCGGGATCTCGACACGGTGCTTCACGCCCGAATAGCTGATATCGACCCCGCCCTGTTTGGCCACGGTCTTGGCCAGCGCGGCGGCAGGCAGACCGCTCAGCCGGGGCATTGCCGTGGGCTCGGGCTTGGCCATGGCCGATTTTGCCCGCGCGGCCGGGGCGGCATAGACAATATGCATGCGCAGATCGCCCGACAGCCGCTCGGCCAGCCCCATCCGCGCAAGCGGCGACAATGCCTTGAGCCGGGCGGCGGTCTGCGGCGTGGCGGGCAGGCAGCGGGCCGGGTCATAGCGCGCGGGTTCGATGGGCGAGACCATTTGCAGCCCGGCCGCGATCAGCGCCGCATCCAGATCCTCGATCCAGAACGGCGCGTCGCGGGCATGCAGCAGCAGATCGAAGAGCCCGGCATCCGAGGCGCGGTGATCGGAAAGCTGGGCATTGCGCAAGAACCAGTTCGTCTCAGGCAGCGTCTCCAGCGCCGCGCGGGCGGCCGCCACCCGGGCCTCGGGCGCCTCCGCGGCAAACAGCGTCTCAAACGCCTCCTGCAGCGGATAGACCCCGGTCCGGCCATAGGGCGCATAGACCATGATGCCCATGCCGCCCTCAGGGCTCAGCACCCGGGCCAGCGCATCGAACCCCACCTGCGGGTCGGGCAGATGATGCAGCACGCCGCAGCAATCGATGTAATCGAAGGGGCCGTCGGGCGGGTCGGTCAGATCGCCGGTCAGGAAGGTGATGTTCGTCAAGCTCCGCGCGGCGGCCCGTGCCTCGGCAATCTCGCGCGCCGCGGTCGAAAGGTCCAGATAGACCAGCTCGGCGGGGCAGTTCAGATCGGCCAGCCCCTGGGCAAGCTGGATCAGCCCATCGCCCGTGCCGCCGCCGGCGACCAGGGCGCGCAGGGGCCGGCGCCAGTCGCGCTGCCCGGCAAACAGGTAATGGTCGATCTCATGCACCGCCGAGGGCGATCCGGTGATCAGCCGCGTGGCCTCCTCGGCCGGGTCGCGGGCCGGGTAGGGATAGGCTTCGTACTGGGCGTGAACAGGATCCATCGGGGCAGCCACCTTGCGCGTTCCGGCAAGACTAGCGCGGGCGGCGGCTCACTGACCATCCAGTTTCGCACGGATCTCGGCGGCAAGCCCATCGCGGTCACGCGCAATCCGCGCCGCCATGGCCGGGCTGACATTGACACTGGGATCGTGCCGAAAGCTCCAGGCCATGATGTCGAGCAGCACCGGGATCAGGTCGCGCCCGCTTTCGGTCAGCAGATACCGGGTGCGCCGCCCGTCCTGGGCATCGGGCTGGCGCGAGATCACGCCGGCCGCCTCCAGCCGTGCCAGCCGGTCGGACAGGATGTTCGACGCGATCCCCTCGGACATCGTGCGA